>NZ_JAUDEN010000010.1:0-123964 GCF_030373775.1 Bacteroides gallinaceum
TGAATTGTATTTATATAGTGTTAGAGTTACAATCAATCACAAGCGGCGGCAAGTTATTAAAAATATTTTATATAGACAAAAACTCAAGCCGGCTCATAATAGCCCATGCAACAAAATATTATGAATGTCCGCCACATACCGGCACTGTCGGATAAAGCAAAGAAGCAATCTTGCCCCGAAAAGAAGAAGCTTTGAAGCCTTTAAAAATTCTGTTTTCAGGCTAGAGATATAAATCTCCAGCCTAAGGACATATATTTTCAGGCTAGAGATACTGATCTCCAGGCTGAAAATAAACCTTTTCCAGAGGGTCCTGCTTCTTTTATGCAGTTCTTTCAGACTTTTCAGAATGGAAATGATAATGCCCGGTCGGACAATCCGATTCGGTTTGTCTTGAACTATGCAGTTGTCTTTCTTCAGCATCTGCTTTTTTTTACCGGCACGACATTGTACGGAAATTATTTCAAACTCATAAAACATGATGATTTTCAGAGAAAGACATTAGAAAAAGCACATGGTTTCCTCCATCTTTTGGATTATTTTGTCCTTTTTCTGTACAATTTTCTTCTTGATGAGATTATTTTTACTTACTTTTGTCCAACGGAAACAAACTTAATATCTAATTTTAAAAATTTAATGTCTATGAATTACATTCTTTCTTATCGAAAGGCTGTGATGAGCTTTGCGCTTTCTTGTTTATGCGTGCTATGCGCTTTTTCACAGCAATTGACGGTGAATGGTATTGTCAAAGATTCAAACGGAGAGGCTGTAATCGGGGCCTCAGTAGTGGTTGAAGGGACAACCAACGGTTCGATTACGGACTTGGACGGAGCATTCACCCTTCAAAATGTTCCCTCAAACGCTAATTTGTCCGTGTCTTATATAGGTTATAAGACACAAGTCATTCCGGTAAACGGAAAAACAACATTCAATGTTGTGTTGCAAAGCGATTCTGAATTGCTTGACGAAGTAGTTGTCGTTGGTTACGGTGTTCAGCGCAAAAGCGACTTGACGGGTTCTGTAGCATCCGTAAAGGCGACAGACGCTTTGAAGACCATGCCGACAGGAAACGTATCTGATGCGTTGCAAGGACGTATGGCAGGTGTATCTGTGTTGAGCGGTTCGGGTGATCCGAGTCAGGACAATACCATCCGTGTGCGCGGTATCAATTCAATTACGGCAGAAACGGGCCCGCTGGTAGTTGTAGACGGTTTTATCGGGGGCTCACTCCAAAACCTGAACCCTTCGGATATCGCTTCTATCGAAGTGCTGAAGGACGCTTCTGCAACGGCGGTATATGGATCTCGCGGTGCCAACGGTGTGATTCTTGTGACGACAAAGAATCCGGGAGAAGGAAAGATGATGGTCAACTTCAACGCCTTTGCCAACATCAAGACCGTAGCCAAGTATCCCGACACGATGTCGCCGTATGATTATGCAGTGATGGTCAACGAGTATGGCAATGACATCGGCCATGGCGATTATTTTGATGCCACCCAATTGGCAGATTTGCAGGCAGGACGTGCCGGTTACGACTACAGCCGTGAAATATTCCGTACAGCCGTAACGCAGAACTATGACTTGTCTATAAGCGGCGGTAACGAAAAGACCAAATTCTTGGCTTCATTCCGCTATCAGAACGACCAAGGAGTTCTGCAGAAATCCATGAGCGAAACCTATAACTGGCGTTTGAAGGTAGATACCAAGATCAAGAAATGGCTGGAAGTCGGCTTGAACTTCTATGGCAACTACCGCAAGAGTTCTTCTCCGCGTGTCAACGCTTACCGCGGTATTTTGCAGACAGCCATGTATTTTGACAATACATTGTCACCTAAAAACGAGAACGGCGAATACAACAACGATGACTGGAGCGGTACTCACATGTATAATCCGATGGGGCATATCTGGGAATTGGACAGCGAAACTCAGACCATCAACAACCGCCTGCAAGGTTATGTACAGTTCAATATCATCGATGGTCTGACTTTCCGTTCGCAAATGGGTGTTCTGTTTGACAACCGCTTGTCAACAACGCTGGAGAATGAAAACAGCTACCAGATGTTTGCACAGTCTAACAGCCGTGCTTACGCCCGCAGTTATTTTAACCTCAGTTGGCTGAACACCAATACATTGAGCTATGTAAAAGAGTTTAATGAGAATCATCGTATCAATGCTACGGCTGTGTTTGAACAGTCTTATGACAACAACTATAATCATTTGGGACGTGCTTACTTCCCAGATTATGTAGATCTGACTCACGGTTACAACAATCTGGCAATGAGCCAAAACGCGACATTGAATGAATTGTCGAGCGACCGGAGCATCAATACATTAATGTCTGGCATGTTCCGTGTGAACTATGTGTTCAAGAATCGTTATATGATAACGGCTTCTATCCGTGCCGACGGTTCTTCTCGTCTGAAAGACAAATGGGCTTATTTCCCTTCAGCAGCCCTTGCATGGGATATGAAGCAGGAAAACTTCCTGAAAGATGTCAACTTCATCGACCAGTTGAAACTTCGTCTTGGCTATGGTTCTGTAGGCAATCAGTCGGTAGAGCCTTATCGCATCTACTCAATGATGAGTGCCACACTTGGTGATGGTGGCAAAACCGTTTATGCGGTAGACCGCCCGAGTGCTCCTTATCTGAAATGGGAACGCAATGACCAGTTTAACGTGGGTATAGATTTCAGTGTCTTGAACGGACGTCTTCGCTTGACAGCCGACTGGTATAATAAAATGTCTAAAGACATTTTGCTGGAGCTTGCTCAGCCCACTCACATGGGTTATGGAGAACTGTTGCAGAATGCGGGTGAGATAAAAAATACCGGTGTGGAATTTACCATCAGTGCTGATCCGTTCGTAAGCAATGATCCTACAGGATTCAGTTGGCATACTGATCTGACTTTGACACACAACAAGGGTACTTTTAATAAAATACCAACCTATAATCATCGCCAGCAGCAAGCCGGAAACTATCAGAATGAACTGTTCCAGATGGTGGAAGGCGAAAAACTGGCCAGCTTCTGGGGATATACTTACGAAGGTTTGTGGCAGGAAAGTGATGTAAATGCCTTGTTCGTAGATGCTCAAGGCAATACAGACGGACGCACAAACGGCGATGTCTATGGTGTAGTAGCAGGTAACTCAAAGTATACCGATGTAAATAAGGATGGCGTGCTGAATGAAGAAGACCAGGGCATTATCGGTTGCGGCCAGCCTACTTTCAACTGGGGATGGAACAACACATTCAGCTACAAGAACTTTGACTTGTCATTCTTCTTGGTTGGATTCCACGGCTTCGACATTTACAATGCAACAAAGCAAATCGGTTTCAACCTTATCGGCAGTCAGCAAGTTGCTACCATTACTCCGATGAAAGATTGGCTGAATCACTGGACACCGGAGAATACCAATACAGATGTGCCTCGTTGGGATGGCAAGGGTACAGAAAACAAGGGTATGTACAGCACTCGTTTTGTAGAAAACGGAAGCTTTGTCAAGATGAAAAGCATTACGCTGGGATATACAATACCTCAGCAGGTCTGCCAGAAATGGGGCATTACCAATCTGCGCATCTATGCTTCTGTTCAGAATCCGTTCCATATCACAGGATATTCTGGCCTTGATCCGGAAGCAACGTTGGGTGATCCGTTAATTCAAGGTGTAGACTGGGGTAATTATCCGAATAGCCGTAATTACTTGATTGGTCTGAACTTTGCGTTTTAATTTGTTAAATCTAATAAACACAGTATAGCGATATGAAAAAACTAACATATTTTACAGCCCTCGCGGGAAGTCTGCTCTTTGCCACTTCCTGTGTAGATCTAGACCAAGAACCGCAATCATTTATTACGGAAGAAGACTATATAGCCAAAATGGATCAGGCTGCCCTTGAAAATGCAGTTTCAGCGTTGTATAATGATTTGTGGTATGGCAATTATGGTTTCAACTGCCGTATCCAGCGGATTCAGGTCTGTGCAGATGAAATTACTTACCGTGCGGCTAAAGCAGGTAACGCCTTGGCTTATTATGAAGAGCTTCGTCCCAATATCACAGCCTTAAACGATGATTATGCACAGACTTGGGAAGGTTTTTACAGCACGATCAACAATGCGAACAAATTGATCAACAAAACGGTTATGCCGGAAGAAGCAGCCGCAGCAGACGAATATAAGAGGGTGTTGGGCGAAGCTTATTTCTTACGTGCCCTGAGTTACTTCTATTTAGTGCGTATGTATGGTGATGTACCTCTCATCATGCAGGAAACGGATGCATCCAACAATATGCCGCGTACCTCTGTAGAAGAAATTTATAGCACAGCTATTATCCCCAGTCTTCAGAGAGCTATTGAATGGCTGCCGGAGGAACCTCGAAACAGCGGTTCGACCCCGACCAAATGGGCTGCTGAAACTTGTTTGGCCGACGTGTATATTACCATGGCAGGTTGGCCGTTGAACAAGGGTCAGGAGTATTATGAGTTGGCGGCTTCTGCTGCCAAAGATGTATTGGACAACAATCAATATCATCAGCAAGAGGTTAATTACGAAGATTTGTGGAAAGAATCCAACAAGACCAGCACGGAGTTTATGTTTTGTCTGTTCCATAGTCAGGCCAATAAGGTAATGCCCAGCAATTATGGCAAGTCTTATTATCCGGCGGATTATTACAACAATGAAACAAAGACAGTGAGAAACGGTTGGGCAGACTATTATGCCCGCAAGGAAGCTTTCTTGAACTATCCGGATGACAAGCGCAAGGACTGGAACTTTATGACCGAATGGTATTCTACCAGCAATCAGGTTGGCACTGATGAAAATAACAAGCCGATCTATGGTATTGTACAGTGGCAGAATAGCCCCGACGGTCTGCCTTGCATCAGCAAGTACTATGATTATGATCAAGGGCAAGCTGGACAAAACGCGCAGGCTAATGGTGTGACCAGCATTTATCGTTTGGCCGATACCAAGTTGATTTATGCAGAGGCTTCCACTCGCGCTTCCGGTACTGTAAACGGGCAAGCCATACAGGCTGTACGCGAATTGCAAGAACGTGCGGGTTATAGTGAAAGAGGGATTGCTGAAGTACCAGACAATGTCAGTGCTGAAGAATTCCTTAATATCGTATCAAACGAACGTAGCTATGAGTTCTATGCTGAGATGCGCCGCTGGTTTGAACTGGTACGCTTGGAGATGGTAGATGACAAACGTCCTGAATCATGGGACGGATCATTGTTCAAGGCTAACAATCACTATTATTTCCCGATTCCGTACAATCAGATTATGTTGACCGGTTGGACAAACAATCCGGGTTATTAAAACGTCAGCCAGACTATTAGTCTGTAATACGAGAGAGGATGCTTTGCCGTGTGCATCCTCTCTCTTTTTTATGCTATTCTGAAGGCATTCAGGTGCAGAATGATATCCGGAACTTCTGCATCAGAAAAGCGGACAAAAAATAAAGCCACAAAGTCGCAGAACATGCATTAAACCAGACGGCAAGTTCTGAGCCTTTGTGGCTTTGTTTTCAGAAGAGGTTATAATCAGAAAAGTCTATTCCTTCCTCAGCTCCGGCAATTTCACTTCTGCGATTTCTGCCTTTCCGCTGGTAATCAGGATACGGATGTCGCTTCCGCTGGTAAGATTGAAGCGGATGTCATCGTCGGCATTCGGCTTGACGGCTCCTTTCTGTACCGGAAGGAACTGGCCGCCTCCGCTTGAAATCTGTATCTCATAGGTCGAACCGGCCTCCGCATTCTTCCATGTAACAAGCATGTGGTCGATCTTCGTGTTGTCTGCAAGTTCAAACGAAATGTATTCGCCCTTATCGCCGGTCCATGTGGTCGAATAGTCGCCGTCTACCACGTGGATGATATGGCTTGCGTTTTTGCTGGCACTGATGAAGTCGGTCGGATCAGACTGGATCGTTTCGCCTGTTGCCCCTCTGCCGTATGCCCTTATTTCAAGACCTTTCTTCAGGCGGATATCCTCGGATGAAGCTCCGATCATCAGTTGGAACATTCCCGGTTCAACCACCCAGTGCTTGTCGATGTCCAGAAGCTGGAAGTCACGCGGAAGAAGTTCGAACTTCACTTCTTTCGTTTCACCCGGTTCCAGATGCACGCGTTCGAACCCTCTCAGACTTTTCTCGTAAGTGGTTACCGAACTGACAACATCGCGCATGTAAAGTTGCACCACTTCATCTCCTGCACGGCTGCCGGTGTTTTTGACCTTGCATGTCACCGTTACCGGCTGATGGTCGGTGATGACAGAAGAAGAAAGCTGCATGTCGGAATATTCGAATGTGGTGTAGCTCAATCCATAGCCGAACGGATAAAGCGGTCCGTTGATCCGCGCCTGGTTTCCTCCCATGCCCGGAGTCTGCCCTCCGTCAACCTGCGATGCCGGTTTGGCAGGGAAATTGAACGGAATCTGCCCTACGGTTTTCGGGAATGTAACCGTCAGCTTTCCTCCCGGGTTATAGTCGCCGAACAATGCTTCTGCAATTGCCCTGCCTCCTTGCGATCCGGGATACCACGCTTCCAGAATGGCCGGAACAAACTTGTCGGCCCAGTTGATGCTTAAAGGGCGGCCGTTTATCAGTACAAGCACAACGGGCTTTCCCGTTTCCATTACCGCTTCGAGCAGCTCCTGCTGATGGCCAGGGAGTTCGAGGCTGGTGCGCGATTTGTTTTCTCCGCAGGTCCGTATGCCTCCGCCCAACACCATTACCGCCACATCACTTTGCTTCACCTTTTCCACGGCTTCGGCTATGCCTTTCTTTTCATCGCCGGTAAGCGGATAGTCGATGATTTCCGATTCCGGCCAATGCGGATCCACCAGGTCGCATCCTTTTGCATACACCACCTCCGTGCCTTCGTTCACTTGATTTCTGATGCCCTCCAGTACGGTTGTGACTTCCACGGCAACCGGTCCGTAATGTGTAAGAGCGAATGATTTTTCATCGGCATTGGGCCCGCATACGGCAATGCGTCTGATTTTTGACTTGTCGAGCGGAAGCAGGTTGTCCTGATTCTTCAGCAGCACGAGTCCTTCGCGTGAGGCTTGCAGAGCCACGGCCTGGTGTTCGGCGCTGTTCACCTCCTTGTCGGCCAATTCCAGATCAGTCTGGTAGGGAGAGTCGAACAGGCCCAGCATAAATTTGACCCGAAGCACATCACGCACGCGGTTGTCAATGGTTTCCATGCTGATTCCGCCTTCCTTGACCAGTTCACGGAGCGGGAGCACAAACGAATCGGGCGAGCGGAATGTGCACCTCACGTTCAGTCCCGCTTCAACGCTTTGGCGGACCGCTTCTTTCATGTCCTTGGCTGTTTTGTGTTTGCTGTAGAGATATTCTACGGCATCACTGTCTGATACTACATAGCCACGGAAACCCATTTCACCGCGCAGACGCTTGGTGAGCCAGTAATAGCTTCCTTGAATCGGGAAGCCGTCATAGTCGTTGTATGAGCTCATGACGCCTAAAATCCCTGCCTCACGGATCACTCTGGAGAAAGGATATACATGGATGTTTTCCACTTCACGCCAGGACATCTGCGGATCGACGCGGGCAAAGCCTTCGCGCGCCCCTTTGTTGTTGCTGTACGCGATGAAGTGTTTTGCGGTTGACGCCACCTGCATGTCGGTCTGCAGGCCTTTAGCCATTTCAATGCCCAGTTCGGCCACCAGGTAAGGACTTTCGCCGTATACCTCTTCGTAGCGTCCCCAACGCTGGTCACGGCCTACGTCCAGAATCGGAGCATACACATTGGTGTAGCCCAACAGCCTGGCCTCCCGTCCGGTGATATATCCGACCTTGTGTATCAGGTCGCGGTTCCATGAATGCCCCAGCGCAAGCTGTGTGGGGAAATTGGTGGCGATGTAATTCTCCACCCCTCTGATGCCTTCGTTCGTGAAGTCTACCGGGATTCCGAGCCGTGTTTCTTCTATAAAGAAGCGTTGCACCTCATTCAGCGCCCACGCATGGTTTGATGCCGGCCATACCAGATCGTTCTTGAGAGGCGGCACTCCCCATCCGCGGAAAGCGTTCAGATGTTCGTCGATTGCGCCGATTCCGTCCTTCCACAGCTGGTTTTTCCATTCCGATGTAGGAAGCGAGTCCTTCAGCACCCGCTGGTAGCCGTAGAGCGTTACCATCTGGCAGGTCTTTTCTTCCATTGTCATTTGAGAGAGAAGGTCCTCGATGCGTGCATTGATGTCAGCGTTCGGGTCTTCGTAAACATCTTTCTGTCCGTTCTTGTTGAAATCGATCCATTCCTTGTGATACATGCTCTTGTTTTTGGGCACATATGTTTTGGGAATGTTCAGGGCATTTGCCTCGGTGCCGAGTGCGGTGCAGGCAAGGATGCAGTAAAGGAATTGTTTTCTCATTCGATCTTAAAGCTTTGGTTAATATGTGCATAAAGATAGGCTTATTTTTTTGAAGAACGAGAACAAAATCGTTCATAAAATGGATTCTCCTGTCAAAATCTTCAGAATTGTTTGGACGAATCTTCAGACCGCAATGAGGTTTGTACAAACCACAGTGTGGTTTTTGTAAACCGCAATGTCGTTTATACGAACCACAATGCGGTTTACAGTTTCTGGCGGGAGAAACGATTTTTTTGTCCTTCCTGCCGAAATAACGGAAGAAGGTCTTTTCTTTTTCTGAATGCGGATGCCGTCGGAACATGTATGCGGGCGGTTTGTATGGCTGAGGGAGAAGCCGGCAATGACAGGCGGAACATACAGGCATAAAAAAAGGAGTACCGCTGTACTCCAACCTTTGTTAACCTTAAAATCTAATACTATGAAAAACACATTGCAAAGATACGGACTTTTGGGTTATCTGCAAACATTTGGGTTTAAAAAGCATGTTTTATAACATGTATTAAGATTCTCTTCCGCAGAGTTAAGGGATTTTCAGTAAAATGACAATGTCATGCACAAGTCATCTCTTCTTCATCGTTTTGTCATACGGAATGGCGATTTTTGAAACCGGCAAAAAAACGTCCGGAATGAAGTGCAATTCAAATGACAAACGGAAAGCTTGGGGAGTTGCTTTGCTGATGCTGCTCCTTTCATGCGGCTATCTTTTCTTTTTGGGATACCGTCTTTGCGCATATGGAGAATGGTAGGGAAACGCCATCCCTGATGTAAAGGTCGGGCGCAGAGCCGCAAAGGCGCAGGGGTTTTCTCTGCGCCCTTTGTGGCTCTGCGCCCGAAATATTATTCAGACAGGTGCTGCCTCAGATCATTTCTTGGACTTGACGAATTTGTATACGGCAAATGTCATCGGACCAATTTGGGTGTCCAATGTATTGCCTTCGATTCCGATTGAAGTTTCTTTCGGAACGATTCTGTCCGGTTCGTCCAGCGTATTTTCGGCATCCGGATTGTCACAGTGCAGGGTAATGCATTTTCCGTCAGTCAGTTGGAACGACTTTTTCATTCCGGCGAACTCCACGTTGAGCTGCTGGGCCTTGTCGGAGGTGTTCACTACCTTTACAATGTAGCTTTGCGTCGGTTCGTCCCATACGGCGCTGGCAAAAAGCCCGTTCTGGCCTTCCTGTCCGCTGACCGGTTTTTTATCCATCGTAAGAGGAACCACATTGCTTCCGGCATTATGCCCGTAGATTGACTGGACATACCAGCTGCATGTGCGTACAGAGCGCAAGTTGTCGAACCAGATGAGGTCCGGACGCCATTGCCATCCTTCCACATGAGCCAGCAGCGGGGCATAGGTTGCCATATGAACCACATCGGCGTTGCGTTCCACACCGGTCAGGAAAGCGGCTTCCAGCAGCGAAGCGTGGAAATGGTTCCATTTCTTTCCTCTGCCGTGGCATGCATATTCGCCGGCAAAGACTTTCGGACCTTTGCGGTCGTAGTTGTCATAACGGCTGCCTGATTTCAGGAACCAGTCTTCCGGACGGTAGAAATGTTCGTCCACCAGGTCTACTTTCAGCTTTTTCATTTCGGGCCAAAGATAGTCGAAATCCTTGCCTTCAGAGTTCGGGCCGGACGAGCCGATAATCTTTATGTCGGGGTATGCCTTGCGGATGGCTTCTACAAACGGTTTCAGCCGTTCCGGGTATTCCGGTCCCCATTGCTCGTTTCCTACGCCGATGAATTTCAGGTTGAACGGATCCGGATGCCCCATGTCGGCGCGGAGTTTTCCCCATTTGGTATTGGTGTCACCGTTTGCAAATTCAATCAGGTCGAGGGCGTCCTGGATATAGCTTCCCAAGTCCTCAACCTTGACATGCGCTTCGGGCGAATTGTTCTGATACTGGCATGCAAGTCCGCAGTTTACAACCGGAAGCGGTTCTGCGCCCAGATCTTCGGCCAACAGGAAAAGTTCGAAGAATCCCATTCCATACGACTGGAAATAGTCGGGATAGAAGCGGTGGGGGAATGTGTATTCCCAACGGTTGGAATTCAACGGACGGTTTTCCACAGGGCCTACCGAGTTTTTCCATTGGTAGCGGTCGTCGATATCGGTTCCTTCAACGATGCATCCTCCGGGAAAGCGGAAAACGCCCGGCTTTGTATCTGCAAGTGCCTGTACCAGATCCTTGCGCAAACCGTTTTCACGGTTTTTCCACGTGTTGACGGGGAACAATGAAACATGTTCCAGATCGACAGTACCCGGTGAATCCAGGAAAATACGCAGATGAGCTTTTGCAAATGTAACATTCGGAGTAAGCACGACCTGATATTTTTTCCATTCCTTCGAATTGATGTTCAGATCTTTTGCCGTGATTACCTGCGTTTCCCCCATCGAAGCGTTGTCTATCAGTTCCACTCTGATTTTCTGGTTTTCTCCGCGCGCCCACACCGTGAACCGATAAGGCTCGCCGGATTTGATTCCGATGCCGAAGAAACCTTCGTTTTCAATGCCGGTGCGTTTGTGCGGATGTCCCGGAGCCGCGAGCCGCACATAATGCGGATTGCGTTCAAACGGTCCGTCGTCTTGCAGGGTGACATTGCCGAATGTGTCCCACCCCATCAGATTCTGCGGAAATTCAAACGAACGGTTCTTTACAAGTTCGGCATACAAGCCCCCGTCTGCCCCGAAGTTGATGTCTTCGAAAAAGTGTCCGTACATGGTGGGTTGAATCTCCGCACCGATCTTGTTCGTTTGAACAGTCAGCCGGTTGGCGTTCTGAGCGTTCAGGTTCAGCCCGGCAGCGATGGCCAGTGCTGAGAGAAAGGTTAGGTGTTTGTTCATGGTAATGTTGTTAAATGAGTTATCATCGGCAAATATACTCATTTATAGTGTTTCTCCTACACTTTTTATGCAAAAATGTAGGAGAATTATTAATTTGCTGAAAATCTATTGGTTGGATAGATTCCGGCTGCGTATCGGGTGAGGTTGGAAAAGTCTTTTAAAAGCCTGGGCGTTTCTTCGTTCAAGTCATAGATCAAAAGGTTAGATTCTGGGATAATGCTTTCGGAATTTTGCATGTGCGTTGAAATGTAGAGCCATCCTTTCGTCGCATCCACGGTCATGCAGTCGAATCCGTTGGCGTTGGCCGCATCATTCCGGACATTCAGCACTTCTTCGGTCCTTCCCGTCTTTGATGAGATGCGTGCAAGCGACGCATCATCTTGCGGGAAATAGATATCTCCGTTATAAGCGAATATGCCTGAGGAGGTTGCAGTGAAAACGTCCGGCGAGATGGTTTCATTGATTCTCTTTTCGTCTTTGACCGCCCAGTCCTTGATGTCTATATAATAAAGGTAGCTGCTTTTGCTCTCCCTTGCATAAGTGCCCGCCACTAACGTGCTGTCATTTAATTTGCATAAGCCGCTGATGAGGTTTCCTTTCCCAAGCTTCAGCGTGCGGTTGACTTTATCGCTTCCTTTGACAAACTCCACCAGCATGGTTTCCGACCAGAAGCCTCCGGCTCCTGCATAGATGAATCCGTTGATGGCTGTCATGCCGCTGGGAGAAATGATGGATTCGATGGTTACTCCCTGATTTCCGAATGCATAGCTTCCTTCTATCAGAGCCAGCTTTCCGGTGGTGCTGTCAAAACGATATACGGCCTGTGCGTCTGCAATGAAGATGTTCTTTTCGTCCAGTACGATGATATTCGACAGGCTGGATTCCATTTCAAGATATTCGTTTTCCTGTTTGCATCCTTCCGGGCGGGCGAACACCATTTCTTCGCGCTGATAAGCCTTCTCTTTCTGAAGAGTTTCCGCATTGGCGATAATCAGCAGACCGTCGCCTTCGGACACTCCTTCCGGTTTCAGGTAGTCGTTGCAGATAATATAGAGCTTGTTCCCGTATAAATCAAGAGCTATGGCCTGATTGCCTAATTCTGTTCCGTTGGTGCTTTTGTATATATCGGACTGGATGTTTCCGTCCGGACTGATATAGGCAAGAGAACCGTTTTCAAGCATACGTGCGCCTTCGTTTAGAATCAGCACGCTCTCCGGAGAGGCATATCCGCCTAAAGTGACAGATGCCGGTACAGTATCTGTCGGCTCTGTATCTGGTTGTGATTCATTTGGCTGTTCGCTAGTGCAGGCAGCAAGCCACAAGCTGGTGGCGAAAAAATAGGTGAATGTCTTGTTCATAAAAGTATGTTTTTGTAAAAGCCTGCTTGTCCGGTTCTGAAGAACCGCTCCGTGGGGAAAGACAAACAGGCTCTGAGGTTTGTATATCAATAGTTAAAGAAGAATCCTGCGGGGAAACGGGTGTAATTTTCAAACTTGAACAACGGCGCGTTTACATTGTCGGAGAAGTTGAATACCCAGATCTGATTGGTTGTGTAGAACGGGCCGACTCCCTTCAACGTGTTTGCATAGACATAGCCTGTGGTAGGATTTACGCCCAGCCCGTTATACAGGATAGCCGCATTGTCGTCAAGATAAGAAAGATCGACCAGCATTTCGTCCTGCGGATCTTTGCTGCCTGTCTTTACGTCCGGATTGAACACCAGGCGATAGATTGCTGTTCCGCTGGCATAATAGATTGTGTTGCCTTGCGCCGTAAAGGAGCGGCCGGAGGAGCCTTCAGAAGGCAGTTCGCTGATATAGTTCCGTTTCAATTTTCCGTCGTTTCCTGCAGACGGATCATAAAGGTTCATTGAAATTTCTCCTCCGAATTTCGAACTCATAATCCAAAGGCAGTCGTTATCGGCGGGAGCTATTCCTGTTATTCCGTAAAGCGAATAGAATGGAACGGAAATGTCTGTTGCCCTGTCATTTCCCGGAGTTATTTCAAGGAGTCCTGTCATGTTGAACGATCCGTTATAATACGTGTACACTTTTCCTCCAACCACGGCAAACGGTGCTTTGGGGGCACTCTCGGTTCCTTCAATGAATGTCAGTGACAGGTCTTCCATATTCAGCCGCCATACTCCCCGGTTGTCTCGGATATAGATATGCTGTTCATCGATGACGGCGATATGCGTGGGCCAGTCCAGCTGGCTGAACTCTTCTTTCAGGAAATTCCGGCTCTTTTTCAGCGAGCGTGCGTCTGCAACTATCAGCATGCCGTCATTTTCAAATTCTGCACCGGTCGCATTACCGTTTCCGTTTTGCGAGATGATGTAGAGTTTTCCATCGTACCGGTACATATCTTGCGGAACATTTCCCAGCTCGGTTCCATTCACCCGTTTGTATGCATTGTTAATCATATATCCTTCGGGGGTGATATAAAGAAGTGATCCGTTCTCAGAAGTCATGTTTCCTTCATTCAAGACCAAGGCTCCTGTCGGATCGTCAAATGTTGCATGATAGAAGTCAATCTGTGCCGTGGCTGTCTGTCCGCCTTCACCTTTGGCCGTCAGTTGCAGGGAGAACGTTTGGTCTGCACCGGATGAAGCGGATGGCGCCGTAACCGCTACATACCCCGAGTCTTTGCTTACGCTGACAGTCCATCCGGCGGGAACTCCGTTCGTGGAGATTTCATTTGCATGCTCAGCCAGAAACTGAGCCTTATACGTTTCATCCGAAATCAGGATTACAGGTTTTTCGCTTTCTATACTGTCTGTCAGCCTGAATGTCAGATTTTCGGGTTCTCCGCCCGCATAATCTTCTTTACACGATGCTGCGCCGACAAACGAAAGCAGCAAGAGCATTTTGCATAATTGTCTCATTTTTTCTTTTTGTTTAGATTTATAAATAGTGCTAATTGTTTTTGTGTATGGACAAAGCATTCCCTCCGGCAGACTGTATGTGGGTCTGCCGGGAGTTGGATTCAGCTGTCAGGAGTGAAGCGGATAGCTGTTTTTATCGGGTGGGAATCTCTGTTCCCAGCACATGGAGGTCTTCTACTCCGCTTACCTCAGTCGAACATTCTCCTATCCATCCGTTCTCCTGATTGACACCCGTGTAGATTCTGACGAGGTCGATACCCTGAAGTGAAACCGCATTTCCTTCAGCGTCTACTGCCCAGTCAATGTCTATGGCCGATTCGTCACTGGCATTCGTTGCATTGTCCGCGTATCCGTAGGCAAATGGATAAAGAACGAAATAAGTCCCGTTCCCGCTTTGATCTACGGCGTTTTGCGGCAGACGTGATCCTTTGAAGCGGATTTCTTTTTCTGCAATCCACTGCGGATAGTACGCTTGTCTGTTGTATGTGTTTTTTGTGATGTATCCTTGGTTGCCTTTGTTGTCTGTCCACGGAATGTATTTCTTTTGCTCTTCTTCGGTAGACGGTTCTTGGTCCGGAGCCTGGTAAACGATCTCATAGTCGTCATAGAAGGCCATGTCATTGCCGGCGTTCAAAGAGGTGCTGTACCATGTTTCCTGAGTCGGGTCGTGATGCGCGCTTCCGGCTATTTCATACCACTGTCCGTCGTCCGGCTGTCCGTCGTTATCTTCATCCACTGCCACTTGGATAATTCCAGGTTCATAGCTTCCTCCGCTGGCTGCTGTGGATGCACCCTGAAAGGCATTTCCAAGTATGCGGAAATCTCTTAATCCAGCCTTGTTTTCAATCTGGTGGTCGAAGCCAACAGTTATATATCCGCCATATCCTCCTAAAGAAACCATGCCGCGCTTGTTGTTTCCGATTGCTTCGAGTGCTTTGCGGTTCATGTCTTCCTGCGTGTCGCCTTCTTCATATTCCGGCATGGCATTGACAAACTGTCCCGGGGCAGGCATGTATTCGATCACCTTGGTGATATAGGCCGATGAAGTCGTTTCTTCCGGCGTATCGTTGTAGTAGAAATCCTCTGTGGTGAATGCGAAATGGGCGGGTATGTCGCCTGTACGTACGCTCCACTGTTTTTTCCCTTCGGGAGAAAAGCAGTACAGATACCCCGGCGTAACATAATCAGTCGCATCGCTCACATAAATTTCTTTTGTTTCCGGATTGACTGCAATGCCATAGGGCATCCGGATGTCTGCTTCCGTTCCATCGGTGATGAAATTTTCTGAAACCACTTTGCCTTGGGCTGTATTATAAATTAGATAGCTGACTTTATTGTCTGTATCCGTATAGCTCCACTCGGAAGAGATAATGTAAAGCAAGTCGTCATCGATCCACATCTGACTGGCAGACACTCCAAGGTTTCCTGTTACGGTTTCCGTTGCCGAGTCTATGACATAAATGTCAGAGCTGTTTCCGTAATAATCTCCCCGAGAGATGACATAGATATTGCCTCTTGAGTCCATTTCCATCCGGTGCAGATTGATGGCTACGTCAATGGTGTTGACAACCTGAAAACTTTCGAGGTCGATGACAGATACGGTACGGTCGTAGTTCGGATAGCGATATCCTCCCGAATTGGCTACGTACAGCCTTCCGTTGGAGATAACCATATCTTCCGGCTGATATCCCACCACCACTTCACGGGTTATCTGAAGTGTATTTGTGTCAAATTCCACAACTTTGCCCGGGCGTGCTTCGGGATCAATCTGTATCGGTCCTGCATACGAACTTACGTATGCCTTGTCACCGTTGAACGTGATGTACCGGCAGTTGGTTATGTCTACGCTTCCCAGATGTTTTGCCGTACTGACATCCATTACTTCTACAAAATGCGAACAGTTGACCACCGCATACATTTTTCCGTCGTGTATCTGGATGTCGTTGCCAACGTCACCCAATTCCTTGACGATGCTGGGGTTGCTTTCCGGATAAATGTTGCGCAAATAATAGCCGCCCCGTGCGCTGAAGAAGTCGATTGTACATTTGTTGCTTCCCATGTTTCCTTCGTTAAGCAGAAAGAATCCTTCAATAGTCTGCGGATCGGTGGGATACGTGATGTATTCTTTCTCAGAATCGAGCACCGGCAGCTCTTCACGGCAACCGAAAAGCGCAACCGGAAGAGATAAAAAAACGAATGGATATATTTTCATCTTCATGGACTGTTTTTTAGAATGTATATTGGACTATAAACTTGAAATTGATTCCGGGCATGGGATAGCAGGATACCACTTCATATTGCTGGTTCAGCAGATTGTTCACCTCCAATGTCAGTTTCAGTTCGTGCGAGCAGATTTGCTGGCGTTTTGCAACAGAAAAGTCACTGGTATACCACGATGGCTGGTAATTGACAGGCAGATTGGCTTGCGAAGAATACCTTTCTCCCGTATAGACGAAACTATAGTTCGCTTCCCACGACCTCCAGTTGAGATTAAGCGCAGCAGAGCCGCTGTGCCAGGGGATATATGGAATCTGCCCTCCATAAAACTCATCGGTCGGGTCGGTAAAGTCTTGTGCCTTCTGATAGGTATAGTTCAGCCTTCCGGAGAGAAAAACTTCACGCCCGAATTTCCAGTCTGTCTGCAGGGCGAAATCAATCCCCCTGATTTCCACTTCGCCCAAATTGACCATTGTCCAGCGGAAGAAATTTGAAGTGGGGGTGGCCACAATTTTGTTTTTTACCTCGTTGTAATAGACATCTGCCTGCAACTCGATGCGTTTTATCCATAAATCAGCAAACTCCTTTTCATAAGTGGCGCCTACGTTATACTGATTTGTATATTCCGGATCGAGATAAGCGTTTCCTACAAATGTATAGTAGAGGTCGTTCAATGTAGGCATCCGGAATATCCGCTTGTAGAACGCACGGAAGTTCAGACCGATTTTCTTGAACGGCCGGTAGCTGATGACTACAGAAGGAGTCCATTCCATTTTGTCGGAAGCCGTTTCTCCCTTTTCTTCTTCTTTCAGTTTGTCAGAAACGAAAGTGCCCAGAACACTTGCCTGCAACTTGAACTGGTCAAAGTCAAAAGCCGTGGCAGCGGCAAAAAGTCCGGTGTTGCGCCGCGGATAGACAAAATCCTTTAAATTTGCGTTGAGAAGATTGAATTGCCAGTCAACCGACAGATTGAAACTCCAGAACGATGTCAGATCAAAGCAGTTGGCTGTTGAAACATACACTTCCTGCTGGCGATAACGGTTGTTGATATACATCAGCGATTCGTCCTTATGCGGATCGGCAAGATAATGCAGGTAATCGTAGGCATATTTCGCGCTGGCCATAAAGCGATACTTGTCTGAGAAATGTTTCCGGAACATGCCTTGCGCAAAGAAGTTGGCATCGTTCTGGCGGTCTTCATGAGTAAACTTGTTGCGTACAATGGCACCGGGATAGCCTCGGTCGGAGAAATAGGTATAGAGTTTGGTTCGCCAGTATCCGTTTTTGACAGTTCCGTACAGTCCGTGCTCGATGCGCAAAGCGTTTACATCTCCGTTTTGCCGGACGGCTGTCGTGTCGTATCCGCCTTCTGTTGCGTAACGGAATTTATACTTTCCGGTTGTATACATGTATTCTGCACTGAAAGAACTGCTCAATTTGTCGTTTATCTGCTGCTCCCAAAGAACCGCAGGATTAACAACACCGAAAGAGCCGGTCTTGAAGGTTGCTTTGACATTGTATTTTTTATTGTCCTTGAATTTCGGTGTCCGTGTCTGAAGGTAGATGGTTCCAGCCGCCCCGAAATCTTTAGCTGATTGGAAAATGGCACTTTTTTGGCCGTTGTAGAGGGTGACACTTTCCATATTGTCAAGCGAGAAACGTCCCAGGTCGACTGTCCCGTTCTGTGCATTTCCCAGTTCGATGCCGTCGTAAAAAACTCCTACATGGTTTGTGCCCAAACTTCGGACATTAACCGTTTTCAATCCTCCGATACCTCCGTAATCTTTCAGTTGCACACCGGAGAAATAGCGCAACGCATCGGCAACATTGTGCGATCCGAGGCGCTGAAGCTGTTCTCCCGACAGTTTTTGTACGGGAATAATCTCTTTTTGTAGGGCGCGGGCTGTAACGAGCACTTCATCCAAGTGCTGCAAGCTGTCTGTCTGGTTTTGGGCATGCAAATCGGATGCATGTATCCCCGGGACAAACAGCGGCAACAGCCAGGCAAGCCGGCATTTCTGTCTGATCATATTTTAAAAATGTGTGTCTAAAACCAATTAACCGCATTGTCCTCGCATACGGATAACATGTAATGTTGGCAGGTCTTCTGACTGACTTCTCTTCCGGAACCTTCCCAATGCGTTTTTTGCATCAGTGGTAATGAGCCTTTACCGGAAGATTTATGAAGCTTCACAGCAGCGGGACTGTTCGGGATTTCCACCCGATTCCCTTTTAATCCGCTTGCCCGAACGGACAGGCGAAACCAATCTTTTCGGCAAAAGTAAGTCTTTTGTTTGGAATACGCAAATAATGTTTATCATTTTAAAGGCACGTTAATGAGCAGAAAAGACAAATATTCTCTCTTCCTTGTGAATATCATGGCATAATTCCGGTTGATATAAAGAATTACACCCTTTCGGGCATAAAGTCAATTCATGGATAATGATCTTATGCCTGAAAGGGTGTAGCTTTGAAGCGTAACGTCCGGCCGGTTATTCAGTTTTCTGTTTGCCTTCTTTCTGGACATGGAACGGGGTTGCCGTATATCCCAGTTTCTTGATGGCGGCCTTCAGTTTGTCGGGAGAAGTCTTGTCTTTCCGGTATTCAATTGTAACTGTTTTCTTCGGAAGATCCACATCCAGTCCCGTCACGCCTTTTTCAAAAGAAAGGTTGTTTTCAATCCGTTTCTGGCATTTCTCGCAGGTCATTGAAACGAGAAAGGTTACTTCTGCCTTTTCTTTTTTGCTGTCTTTCATGATGGCCGCTGAGGAAGAGAAAGAAAGCCCCAGCATACATGCGGTCATCAATGTGAGAATTTTTGTTTTCATTGCAGTGTCTGTTTTTGAAGTTTATAGTTTCGGTATGTTATAACGGATTCCGGCATAGAGCTTGTAACCCATAGTCGGCCCCCAGACCATGGTTGCGTCAAAGTTCCTGCTGTACGGGTTGTCGGCCGAAATGACCGGATTATCCTGTTTGAAATTTGTCAGATTCTCTCCTCCTGCGTAGATGCTCCATCTGCGGAAGCGTCGCGTTACCTGTGCACTCAGCTGAGTGAATGAATGGAACGTGCCGCCCCACAGCGGATTTGTGGCATCGGGTGTCGGCATGCGTCCTCCGCCGTTGAACTGGACCGTCATGTCGAACTGCCATTTTTTGAGCGGCGTTTCATATGAAGCCGTCAATAGAGCCTTATAACGGCTTGTCAGCGGCTTGCGCATTGTCTTTCCATCGTAGGTGCCTTTCACATCCATCCATCGGTAAGCCCCAAGCAGTGTAAATCCCTGGAACAGCGGATAGCTGGCATCGATTTGGAACACACTTGACGTTGACCGTCCGTTGAGATTGTAGAAATAGACGGCATGCGGATTTCTGTCCATATCTGCGACCACTTGATTCTGAAAGTCGGTGTAGAACCACTCGGCATTTACGGTCAGTTCCTCATTCTTTACCGGAACATGGAAAGAGGCACTTATGCCGTAGTTCCACGCCTCTTCCTGTTTCAGGTCTTCTTCAATGTAAAGTTCGCGGCTACTTGCCAGCAGATAACTGTTCTCCGGGAATACAAACATCGTGCGATAACCTTTTCCGGCAGAAGCTCGCAGGTTCAGCCAGGAGGTTGCATCGTATTTGATGTGGACTCTGGGAGTGGCAAACCAACGGTGCAGTGAGCTGTAGTCCCCCCGCATTCCCGCCATCAAAGTGAACTTTTCGTTCGGCGTCCATGTATATTCTGCGTATACGCCCGTTACGTTTTCGCTGATGTCCCGCCATTGCGGGCTGTAACGTTCGATGACATTGCCACGCTGCGAATAATTGTCCCAGTTGTAGTTTAGTCCTGCTGCCAGTTTGTGCTGCTCGCCGAACTCGCTTTCATAGAGTAAGGAAGCGTATACATTCGATTCATATACATTATATATTTTTTCTGCATAGTTCGACTGCTGGTCATGATAAGAACCCGAAACGATAAATGCCACGCTTTCGTTACGATTCGAGTCAAGTATCAGACCGTTTTTTGAGAAAGCTTCGATTCGATTGGCATCGTTGTTGATGGTATAGGGAGAGAAGCTTTCATTTCCATGCAGTGTATGCGCTGTCTGTCCGCTGGTTCTCCGGTCGGCCAGTATTTTTACTCCAGACTGGGATACAAAGCGGGGAGTCTGGTAATGCCAGCGGTTCATGGCACTGAACGACTGCATTTCGGGCATGTCGAGAAACGTATCTCCATTCTTGTCATGCGCCTGCTCTTCATTGTAATAGTTCACGAAAAGGGCAGTGGAAAGGCGGTCATTCAGTTCGACCGCTCCTACAGCGTTTCCTTCGTACCGCCCGGCGCTGCTTGCGAAAACATTCACGAAAAGAGGATCGGCCATTTTAGGCTTCTTGTATTCCACGTTGATTTGTCCTGCCACAGATTCAAAGCCGTTTTTTACAGAAGCGGCTCCCTTTGAGATCTGAATACTCTGCATCCACGGACCCGGAATATAGTCCAGCCCGTAAACGGCGGCTGCACCCCGCAGGTTAGGAAAATTCTCCGTAAGCATCTGTACGTATGTGCCGGAAAGTCCCAGCAGCTGGATTTGTTTGGCTCCTGTTACCGCATCGCTGTACGCCACGTCCACCGAAGGATTTGTTTCAAAACTCTCCGAAAGATTGCAGCAGGCTGCGCGTGTCAGTCCTTGCGAAGTCACGCTTTCCGTGTTCAGCACGCTCCGCCTGTTCTTTATCGTGCCTATTCCTCGGGCTGTAATCACCACTTCTTCCAGATTGGTGCTGGAGGTCAACACCAGAACCTGTACATCGTCCGGACGTTCCATGTCGTGAGTCAGCGTGTTAAATCCGATATAGTCGGCCTTTAACCGTTTTACATTTCCCGGCACGGTCAGTTCAAAGTACCCGTTTTCGTCCGCCACAGACTTATGTTCGTTTTCGTCATATACGTATGCGCCGGGCAAGGGTGCTCCGTCTTCGTCAAGCACATAGCCTTTTATTGTCCGGTTTGACGTATCTGCCAGCAAAGGTGCAGATACCGTCAATAAAAAAGAAATCATTAATAAAATTTTCTGCATATCGGTTTCCTTTTAATACGGTGCAAAGATAAGCGCTCCAAGAAATGAAACCGTTACATTATTATGGATATGATTTATATTTCATCAAGAGGTTTCAGCTTGTGTCCTTTCATTTGTTTGAACCGGGTAGGTGACAAGCCGGTGGCCGACTTGAACTGGGCACTCAGGTGTGCTACGCTTGAATAATGCAGCTTGTCGGCAATTTCGCTCACCGACAGTTCGTTGTAGACAAGCAGTTCCTTGACCAGTTCTATCCGTTGCGCGATGCTGTACTTTTCTATACTGATTCCCTTCATTTCCGTGAAGAGTTTGCTTAGCGAACTGTATTCGCGATGGCACTTTTCCTGCAGGTACTCCGACAGATTCTTTGTTTCCTGGAATTCGGGATGGCGCACATACTCGATAACCCCGATACGTATCTGTTCGATGATACGCATCCGTTTGTCGTCAATCACTTCAAAGCCATAGGCTTCCAGCTTGGTTTGTATGGAGTTGAACTGTTCTTGAGTAAGTGGCCGAAGCAGAGAAACGGTTCCGAGTTCTACATCAACAGGCTGCACACCGCTTTCGTTGAATATTTCTGTGACTGTCAGAATGCAGCGCCGGCAGACCATATTCTTGATATACATGTGGTTCTCCTTCATGATTTCTATTCTTCATGTTAGCCGGGCAAAGATAAGCACATTGAATCATATTGGGGCATGCGCAGAACAAACCGTCATCGGTTTTATGTTTTTTTATTGAATCCGGCATCTGTTTCAATCTGCGAGAGCTGACAGAAAAATCAGAAGAAGATGCTGCAACGGGGTGTAGAAACAAAGGCACAGAAACGATATAGCCGAAAATTCATTGGGTTTCTGTGCCTTTGCGTCTGATTCCATTACTGTTTGACAAGCTCAATCCGCAAGAAACGGATGTTGTCGTCTTTTTCATGCTGGAGGTCTTCTCCGAAAGAACCGAGCCGGTTGAAGGTACCGGTGTCATTGACAGACAATTCAAGCTTTACGGTTCCTTCCTGTTCAAAAGCGACAGTTCCGATATCGCTCCATGTTTCCGGGTATGAGTGCTGGCGTACATTGGCCAGTTCCCCATCTTTTTGCAGGGTAACCGATTCGAACAGCCTATTTCCCACCTTCAGCGTGATGTTTGCTCCTTCTGCAAAGCTTTTCCTCCAATGCCGGCTTGTAAAAACTCTTACCAGATATGTACCGGGGCTGTCCACTTCGCATTTCATCAGCACCTTTCCCGTTCCTTTGCGGAAATTCTGCGTAGCCATGCCTTCGGAAAAGCCCAACCGGCCTTCCGGTCCGGGCACGACAGTTCCGCTTGCTATGGGAATGCTGATTATGCTTTCGTTCATGTAATTGGCATCATTGAAATGTACGGGTTCTTTGCATGTGAGTTTAAGCACAGGCACACGTTCGTAGTCCAAGCTGTCGGGCAGCGTCAGTTTGCAGATGTTTTCGCAAGAGAAGCTCACTTCTTCTCCCGATGAAAGCATTTCTGCCTTTTCGATGGGCGAGAGCATTCCTTTCAGTTCAATGCTGTTTCCGGCAGGCTGGCGGAGCAAATGCAGATACAGGGTATTGTTTTTGCGTGTTACAAAGCCCCACGGGAAATTGTCGTTGAATGGATTGGCGGTAGTGCCATAGATGGATTCGGCATTGGTTTTCATCCATTCGCCTATGAAGTTCATGATATCCACACTGGGCTGAGGGATCGTTCCGTCAGCTTTCGGTCCGACATTGACTACGTAGTTGACTCCCCGGCTTGCACATTCTATCAGTGAGCAAAGAATGTCTTTTGGCTTTTTCCAGTCGTGGTCATTTTTCTTGTATCCCCATGTCCGGTTCATTGTAGCTACCATTTCCAGATCCTGGCTCACCTTTGCGCAAGGCATTTCATTGTCACCCAGCATTCCATAGTCGCCCAAATCATATCCAACCCGTCCGTTGACGATGCATTCGGGCTGAAGCTCTCTTACAGCATTTACAAAAGCCCGGCTCTGCTCTTCTGTCAGATCCATCGGGGTATCATACCATAACAGGTCTATTTTCCCGTAACGGGTGAGCAGTTCCTTTATCTGCGGCAATGCCTTTTCATTGATATACTTGTCTGCGTCAGGCCTTACTTCGGATTTCGGCTTGCCGTAGTGTCCGTCATATTCTTTTTCCATCACGGCCGCCTCTTCTTCATGCCAGTCTTGCCGGTGCGAATAATAAAGTCCGACCTTGATTCCATGTTTTCGGCAAGCCTCCACCAGCTCCTTCAACGGATCTCCCTTGTATGGTGTTCTTTCGACATCAAAGTCAGACACGCTGCTTAGATACAGGCAAAAGCCCTCGTGGTGTTTGGTCGTGAAAATGATGTAGCGCGCCCCTGCATTCTTGGCCAGTTTGACCCATTCTTCCGGCCTGTAGTTTGCCATGGTGAAGCCGGAAGCCAGCTTTTCGTATTCGGAGTTAGGTATCTTGGCGAAGTTCTGTATCCATTCTCCTATTCCGTCGATTTGCTTTCCTTTCCATTCGCCGGCGGCTACCGAATAAAGTCCCCAGTGGACGAACATGCCGAAACGCGCTTCCCGCCACCATTCCATATCCGGATTAGCCGGCTGCTGCGTCTTTCCACAGCTGCAAAGCATATTGCACAGCAACAGTATGCTTAACCATTTTATCAAATTCATACTTCAATCAAAGTTTTATTAATGAAACATAGATTGGATTCCCTTCTGCCAGTTTTGCCTTTAATATGGTATTGCCCCGTTCGTTCTGTCCGATAGTCAGTCCCGATACTTTTTTGTCCGGTTTCAGTTTCCATTTCCCTTTCAGCTCTATTGCCATCGGTGTGGGTCTGGACTCCCAATAATTCTTGCGCAGCATTTCGGGGCGAAGGTTCGGATTACATAAAGCCAGCTCCAGTCCGTTTCCGTTTTTATCCTTCCGTTCCATAACCAGCAGTTCTGTTCCGGAGGCGCATACCGTTCCATAAGAAAGTCCCGATGCCGGGGCGAAAAACGCATAGGCAATCGTTGATGTGGGGCAATGCTTTATCACATGCAGGGAGTCGCGTTCTGCCATCACCTTAAAAAGATGCCCCTGCTCTTGCTTGCCTGCAATGTCTTTCATCCTTTCGGGAGTTGCTGCCGGAACTACCATAAACTGATAATCGGCCTCCTCCGGCTTGACTCCATGTTCCAGATACGCTTTGGCCACCGTTTCCTTGCCAGACTCTGCCGCTATGCCGTTCACCGAAGGCGTTTCCTGTTCGATATACTTTATGACCAGCTTGTCGTGATTCCGGGGAATATAATAGCCGGTTGTGACAGGAGTCACCATCCACACGCATTCTTCGGGACCGATCGCCGTTTCATGCCCTTGCGGGAAATCTTTTCCGTTTACTGTCAGCGTTCTGTATCCTTTGGAAGTGACCGCCTGGAAAAGATTGGTGGCTGTGATGTAGTCATCCGGATATTCCCCTTGGGCTTCTATGCCGGTGCCCAGGCTGAACAACATACCGTCTATGGCGAATGTAGACTTACAGAATTTCAGGTTTGTAGCTCTGAAGCGCGGATTTCCCCAGCGGTCGTCCTGATCGAAAGCAGCGGCAAATAGTCCGCAGTCTTTCCAGGCCAATGCTCCGGAAAAGTTGGTTGTAGACGACTTTTGGTCAAACCGGTCCGTATCATTTCCTCCCGGCATCATATCCTTCCAGTCCGTATAATGTACCGTTGTGCTTCCCGGCATCATGTTCCAGTCCCATCCTCCGTCTTTCTTTTCTTTGTCCGCCGGATAGCCGCTCGGCACAAGCCCTCCTTCATAGAGCACCTCCAGTGTTCCATGACTTTGATACCTTCCGAAGCGGTTTTGCCTGCTGTAGATTTCTCCGCCCCAGAATACAGTGGTGGGGCATCTCATGACGGCTACCCAATTATCTTTTCTGTATACGCCCGCCGGGCTGAAATTGAACTGGTAATAGCCGTCGGCATTCACTTCGGGAGCATCCGCATATTTTTTTGTCTTGTAGAAATAATTATACCATGAAGCCAGTTCCGGATCGTATGGCACACCGTCTATATCTCCTCCCACTTCGATCAGCGTTTCAAACAGGTCTTGCGAGAAAGCCACTTCCGTTCCATAAAACGGATGTCTTCCCGCCATGCTGTTTCCGAAGATGCGGTTCTTGTCGGAGTCGGAGCGCACGGCCATCAGATAAAGGCTGACTATGGCTTTGCGCATCCTTTGATAAGCGTCCTTTTTTATGCGGAAAGAAGTGCCTTTCAGTTTTCCCATGTATTCCACCCATGTTTTGTAAGCATACATGTATCCGTTATAATGGCTGTTGTGATGAAACCCTGTGCCATCGGGCTTCAGTACATCCTGTCCGCTGGGACTATATTGCGTGCAAGCAGAGAGGAAATGCGAAAAGGCCGACAGATCCCTTGCTGCAAGCTTGTTGTCCGGGTTGTGCAGGGCGCAGACAAACAGGTGAGGAGTAACATTATAAATATAGTCCGAATTGACTTGTTCACGGATTTTCTCTGCGCTTAAATACATCTTTTCAGCTTCCACCAGATGCTGCACGGCTGCTATCAGCCTCATCTTCCTTTGTCTGTCGCATACGGGCAGGGCACTTAAAAAATCGGCAGGCACATTGCGCACGTCACTGTAGTTGCTGTATCGGAATGCAGGAATGCCCTCTATCACATTTTGGGTAAAGAGGTAGTCGAGAAAAAGGTTGAGCTGTTGGACGCACTGTTTTTCCTGTACGGCGGCTGCGGCCAAGGCACGCGCCATGCTGCCAAGCTTCCGGGCTTCCTGCTGGGATACTGTCCCATTTTTCAGCAGGTTTTTTCCTGTGACCTCAGATTCATTTACACGCTTTAATTGATGTAATTGCAATTGAATCCTGGCCGTTTCAATTTCTTTTTCACTGGCTTTCGGGTAAGCCAGTCTGTATTTTTCCCGAAGCATGTCCAGTTCTTTTTGCCGGATGCTTGATACATCTTCTGAACTGTCCGGATGTTTTGCTTCTGATGACGCGGGAATATCCGCCGCTGCAGGAGTGAGCAGCAGCACGCCTCCTGCCAAAACCAACGTTTTTATGATGTCTTTTAATTTCATGTTTTTCATTTTCAGCATTAAAAGCCTGCCGTTTGAATTTTCCGATCAAGTAATATATCAGGCTCTAAAGATATATAATTTTGAAGAAATGAAAAAGAAACATTGCAGCTTATAAATTTCTGTTTTTATGATGAGATTCATATCTCCAGGCTGAAAATACATATCTTCAGGCTGGAGATGCACATCCTTAGACTGGAGATTTATATCTCTAGGCTGGAGATGCAGATGTTTCCGGAACCTGCCTGTTTTCTCTCCGCCAGCCAAGCAGCCACCTTACGCAGGCGAGGGCAAGGAAATTGCCATTCTGACCGAATTTATTAACTTTGCACATGATTATGGATACAAACAACAAAGTTTTGCTTGGGATGAGCGGAGGAACGGACAGTTCTGTCGCCGCCCTCCTGCTTCAGGACGCAGGCTATGAAGTGACCGGCATCACTTTCCGATTCTACGAGAAAAATGATGACACGGAATATCTGGACGACGCACAGGATTTGTGCAAACGCCTGCATATTCCCCATATCGTATATGATGCACGTAAAGCTTTCAAAGAAAAAATCATTCGCTACTTTATCTCCGAATACATGGCAGGACGTACGCCCGTTCCCTGCACGCTCTGCAACAACTTTCTGAAATGGCCGCTGCTGAGAGATATGGCTGACAAGCTCAACATTTTCTATCTGGCCACCGGACACTACGTAAAGAAAAACTTTATCGGAAAACATTGGCATATCTCCTGCGGAGCTGACCGGGACAAAGACCAGTCGTTCTTCTTATGGGGGCTTCCACAGGATATTCTGGAGCGCATGCTGCTGCCTTTAGGGGAACTGACGAAAACGCGGGTACGTGAGATAGCAGCAGAAAGGGGATTTCTGAAAGCAGCGAAGAAGAAAGACAGCCTGGGCGTATGCTTCTGCCCTATGGACTACCGGACTTTCTTAAAGGAACATGCTCCACACGGCAGCATTGCGCCGGGGCATTTTTACGATACGGACGGAAAAATTATCGGCACACACGAGGGATACCCGTTCTATACTGTTGGACAAAGAAGGGGATTGGGTATAAATCTGAACAAGGCGTTGTTCGTAAAAGACATCTTCCCGAGAGAAAACAAAGTCGTGCTCAGCGGCAGCTTGCAGGATCTGGAAAAGAATGAAATATGCCTGAAGGACTGGAATATCACCAATCCGGCCGCCCTGCTCGAAAAAGATGATGTCATCATAAAAATCAGATACAGAAAACAAGCCAACCGCTGTACTGTACATCTCACGGAAGACAACCAGCTCCGCGTGGAGCTTCACGAGCCGCTTGCGTCTGTGGCATCGGGACAGGCCGCCGCATTCTATCGCAAGGACATTGTTTTAGGAGGCGGCATCATCGAAGCCGCCTTCCCATAAAAAAGTCCAGCGCATCATTCCGAACGCAAAGGCACAACGTTACGGGCCTCTGCGTTCGGCACAGAACTACCACTTCAGCCGCCACACGGCACCGGCACGTACCCAGATGCCGGGCTGAGGGATATTGCCGTAGTCATAATAGGTTCTGTTCAGCAGATTGTTGGCTTCAGCATACACCCGATAAGAAGATGTATCCCACGACAGGCGCGCATCGAGCAGTGAATAAGGCTCATAAGCCACCATTTCTCCGTTCTGCTCATAATTTCCCATACGGTCCTGCCAACGGTAAGATACGTTGAGGTTCAGATTCCGCCAGACACGCAGATTCGCCTGTGCCACAACTTTGTGGCGAAGATACTCCAGCGCATATCTTGACTGGACATCCGGCTCCGACTTCTTATCCTGATCAATGTAAGCGTATGATACAGTCAGGTTTCTGATGAAAAAAGTCCTGTGCAGCATTTCGTCGAAACTCACATCCAGCGAAGTTTCCACTCCGGTGGTATTTACTTTTGCATGGTTGACAGACTGCCAGGGAGCATCGGCTCCTTCCGACAAATCCTTTATCCAGTCAATCAGATTCGTGCCCCGGTAATGAAAAAGACTGACAGTTCCCCGGATTCCCGGAGTCAGATATTTCACGCCTATCTCATAAGCTTTCATCTCCTCGGGCTTCAGGTATCTGTCGGCCTTGTATCCGTTCACCGAATAATAAAGTTCGGTAAAGGTAGGCATTCTCAAGGATGTGTTGAACGAGGCATACAGCTTCCAGTCGCGTGCAAACTGCCAGCTCGCGTCCACCCCCGGATAAAACCGGAAATTCATTTCATTTCCTGTATTTTTCACGGCTATAACGCCAGCCGAAAGCGTAAACCCTCTCAGCAGGATATTATGCTCCAGATGGAAACTCAGGTTTGTGCGGTTCAGCCCTGCCGTATATTCTCCTCCGCCGGGAGCCGGTTCAGGAAAGTGCAAAGGCTCTCCCAAAGTGGTACTGACTATGCCTTCGTTACGAAACTCCGCGCCGAAAGCGGTCTTTCCCAACGCTGTTTCCAATGTATTGTTCAGATTCAATCCGTAGACATCCGTCCGATGATAATTGAAAGGCACCGTTTCGGGGCGGTTGCGCACCAGTTCAAAACGGTCTTCCGAACGGTTCCAGTAAACCGAGGGCTTGAAACGATAGACATCGCCCTTGGTTTCCGCCTGGACGGCTGTATAGTATTTGCGTGTATGCTCAAACTGATCGTCATACTTTGCACTGTAGAAAGTGTTTGCCCCATAGTCTTTTTGGGTAAATCCGGCATGCCATCTTACCTCCGCTTTCTCATGGGCATATCCGCCCTGATAAAAGGCTTTCGCCTGTTTGAAGTCGCTGTTCAAACGCCCTGCCGCATTCCGGCTGAATCCGTCACTCCGGCTGAAACCTCCGGAGAACTGGTTGCTGAATGCTCCTTTCGTCAGATTTATATGGCCTCCTCCGTCGAAAAAGCCATACGAACCGCCTTCCGCCCGCAGCTCCATCCCGCTCTGCAAATCGGGACGGGTCACAATATTGATCGCTCCGACCAGTGACGATGTGCCATACACACGTCCTGCAGGCCCTTCAAGCACTTCAATTCGTTCTATTTCACTGATGTCAACTGGAAAATCGGCCGCATTATGGCCAGTCTGGGGGTCACAGATATTGATTCCGTTCAGAAGAATTGTGATTTGGTCGAACGTCCCCCCTCTGATACTGATGTCCGTTTGTACTCCCATGTCACCCCGCTGGCGGACATCAATCCCAACGGCATACTTCAGCAAATCGTTCACACTTTGCGCAGGAACCGCAGCAATGTCGTCACGGTCGAGCACAGTTACCATCCGTGCCGCCTGACTGACGGTCATCGGAACGCGCGTGCCGGTCACCTCCACTTCTCCCAACTCGTACAATTTCTCCTTTGCATGATTTTCTGTCTGCGCTGAAACAGAATCGACATTTGCGAATGTCAGCATTGCAGCCGACAATACACCGATTGTCACCTCCACTTTCAGGCTTATGAAAACAGCATAGGGACGGCGAGAGAAACGTTTGAAACGGACTGCACTGCTGCCTCTCTTAAAGTTTTCTTTTTTCATTGTGAATAAATATAGTTAATAAATACGAGGCAAAGAAACGACAAATAAACCTTACCAGCAAATCTCATCTGCTGAAAATACCCTTGTCACATTCGCCGCATTACGGCAAAGCACATGTTTCCAACACATTATATTTGAACTGTTAAATATTCATATTTTCATGGCTTACGACGTTTGCATTCGCTTCCAATTGCATACATTTGCGTTTGACAATAGTGTAAAACATGAGAAACTGATATGATTCGGATAGGTATAGATATTGGTTCAACAACCGCAAAGGTTATTGTGCTTGATGAAAAAGGGAAATTGCTTTTCTCCAGATACGAACGTCACAATGCACAAGCAAACGCAACTGTCACGCATATGCTCAAGCTTGCGCTCCGCACCTTAGGCGACATTGAGGCAAATGTAAAAGTAACCGGTTCTGTAGGCATGGGATTTGCCGAAAGATATGCTTTCCCCTTTGTCCAGGAAGTTGTCGCAGCCGCCAAGGCTATTCAAAGGAACTATCCCCAAACAGCATCTATGATTGACATTGGAGGAGAAGATGCCAAAATTGTATTTTTCAGGAACGGCAAAGCATCCGAACTGCGGATGAACGGAAACTGTGCCGGAGGAACAGGCGCATTCATCGACCAGATGGCTGTCATCCTCGGAGTGAACGTACAAGAACTGAACGAGCTTGCGCTGCAGTCTACTCAAATCTATCCAATCGCTTCACGCTGTGGAGTTTTCTGCAAGACAGACATACAGAATCTGATTGCCAAAAACGTAAGAAAAGAAGATATAGCGGCATCTATCTTCCATGCCGTAGCCGTACAAACCGTTGTCACATTGGCTCACGGATGCGACATCGCTTCTCCGGTTCTGTTCTGCGGCGGACCGCTTTCATTTATCCCTGCACTCAGAAAAGCGTTCATCAACTACCTGTCTGTCAGGGAACAGGATATTATCGTTCCTGAAAACGGGGCTATACTGCCGGCCTTAGGAACAGCTTTGTCTGATTCTGACAATGATATATCATACCGACTTTCTTCCCTCATAAGCAGGCTGGAAGAAAAAACCGGAAACAAATCTCCGCAGTCCCATCTGAAACCTATTTTCAGCACAGAAGAGGAATACGAAGAATGGCAAGTGAGGATGTCTGCCTGCAAAGTGGAGGCAAGCGAACTGAAGCCTGGCAGACAAAATGCCTTTATCGGCATCGATTCCGGTTCAACCACCACCAAAATCGTTGTGACTGACGAATGTGCCAGAATCCTGTACTCTTACTACGCCCCCAACGGAGGAAATCCGATTGAAGCAGTGGAAAAGGGACTGAATCTGCTGAAAGAAAAATGTGCACAAGCAAATGCAGAACTGCAAATAAAAGGAAGCTGCGCCACCGGATATGGGGAAGATCTGATAAAAGCGGCTTTCCAATTAGATTCGGGCATCGTAGAAACAATGGCACACTACAAGGCCGCACACTACCTCAACAAGGACGTTTCGTTTATCCTTGACATCGGCGGACAAGACATGAAAGCCATCTTCATCAGTCAGGGCACCATCGACCGGATTGAAATCAATGAGGCCTGCTCTTCGGGATGCGGTTCATTTATCGAAACATTCGCCAGAACTTTGGGCTTTACCGCTCATGAATTCTCAACAGCCGCCTGTCATTCGCTGTCGCCTTATGACTTGGGAACAAGATGCACTGTTTTCATGAACTCAAAAGTGAAGCAGGCACTGCGCGAAGGGGCAGCCATCGAAGACATTGCAGCAGGACTGGCATACTCTGTCATCAAGAACTGTCTTTATAAGGTGCTGAAACTGAAAGACACTTCTGCACTTGGAAAGCATATTGTGGTTCAAGGAGGTACGATGAGAAACGATGCAGTGGTGCGCGCTTTGGAAGTTCTGACAGATACAGAAGTTACCCGATGCAACATTCCGGAACTCATGGGAGCTTTCGGATGCGCCCTTCATGCCATCACCTGCCAAGGTGCTGAAACAGAACTGGACAACCTCATCTCCAAAGCTCACTATACCTCCCGCCTGCTTCACTGCAAAGGATGCAGCAACCAATGCCCGGTGGTCCGCTATCATTTTGACAACGGAACAAACTATTATTCGGGCAACCGGTGCGAAAAGATATTCACAAACGAAAATATCCGGAAAAAACCGGGTGCAAATCTGTATCAGGAAAAAAATGAACTGCTGTTCAGCCGCTGCAATACAAAAGCAGGAGCTTGCAAACTGACGATCGGTATACCCAGATGCCTGAATATGTACGAAGACTTCCCATTCTGGCATACATTGTTCACCGCATGCGGCATTCAGGTCGTACTTTCCGCCCCCTCCGACTTCAGACATTATGAACACAACGCCAGACTGGTCATGTCCGACAATATCTGTTTCCCGGCAAAACTGGTTCACAGTCATATTCAAGACCTCATAGAAAAGAAAGTAGACCGTATCTTCATGCCTTATGTCGTTTTCGAACGGAACGACAAGGGACAGAACAGCTATAATTGCCCGATTGTTACCGGATATTCTGATGTCATAAAAAGCGTACAGGCATCCGATATCCCGATAGATACACCTGCCGTCACATTCAAGCACGATGAATTGCTGCTGAAACAATGCAGCATCTACTTGAAAAGCCTTGGCTTGAACATGGATGACAAAACCATCAGACAAGCATTCGCCAAAGCTAAAAACGAACAAGAACTGTTCGGTAAAACGCTGGCAGAACGCTGCCGGGAAGCCCTGCGACAGGCAGAACAGGAGGAAAGGCTCGTTATTCTTCTGGCCGGAAGGCCTTACCACACGGATCCGCTGATCCAGCACAAAGTAGCCCAAATAATCTCAGACATGGGGATAGATGTCATTACAGAAGACATCATACGTGACACAGACATCGATATAAACGACAAAAGCACACACTTTCTGTCGCAATGGGCATACCCGAACAGAATTTTAAAAGCCGCCAAATGGTGCAGCATGCAGAACAGCCGGATTCAGTTTGTAGAAATGACTTCTTTCGGATGCGGCCCGGACGCTTTCCTCAGCGATGAGGTGCGCGATCTGCTGATCCGCCACGGAAAAGCGCTTACCTTGCTGAAGCTGGATGACATCAACAATGTAGGATCCATGAAGCTGAGGATTCGTTCGCTGGTGGAAAGCCTGAACGCCGCCATCAAAGCCGACAGGCTGCATAAAGCCACCGCACAGACCATGCCGGCAACGGCTCCTGAGGAAAACAATTGGCGGCAACGAAAAATTATCGTCCCCTATTTCACTCCTTTCCTATCTCCACTCATTCCTGCCATCATGCGCTGTGCCGGCTATGATGTGGAAAATCTTCCGCTCAGCAATCAAGCATCGTGCGACTGGGGACTGAAATACGCCAACAACGAAGTTTGCTATCCTGCCACATTGATTGTCGGTGATGTCGTGCGAGCTTTCAAGGAGAACCGGTATGACCCGGGAAACACAATCGTTGCATTGACCCAAACAGGAGGGCAATGCAGGGCAAGCAACTATATCCCGCTTATCAAGAAAGCGCTGGCGGATGCCGGATATGCACAGACGCCTGTCGTTTCGCTGACATTCGGCAATTCCATCAACGACGGCCAGCCGAATCTGAAGATAAACTGGCTGAAAATACTTCCCATAGCCTTGCGGAGCATTCTATACAGCGACTGTATCTCCAAATTCTATTATGCATCCGCAGCACGTGAGAAAGAGCCCGGACTGGCTGCAGATTTAAAAGATTATTACCTGAAAACAGCCGGACAAATGATTGCCGAAGGACACTCCGACAAACTGTTTGCCCTGCTTGCAGAAGCTGCCGGAAAATTCAACGGCATTTGCCGCAAGGTTAATTGCCGCAAAGTAGGCATCGTGGGCGAAATCTTCCTGAAGTTCAATCCTTTCGCCCAAAAGAACATCATCGGATGGCTGACAGAGCGAGGCGCAGAGGTTGTTCCGCCGATCATGACCGATTTTTTCACCCAAAGTTTCGTGAATGTCAACGTAAGGATTGCTTCCCACATCGACAAAAAGGAAATGCCTGCCTTCATCTACAAACTGGGATACTCGCTCGTCAAAAGAGAAATCAAGAAAGTGAACGGAATTGCCGGCAAATTCCGCTATTACATCCCTTTCAAGGATATATTCGACGAAGCTGAAGAAGCACGGAAAATCGTTTCACTCAACGCACAGTTCGGTGAAGGATGGCTTCTCCCGGCCGAAATCATGTCGTATGCAAAACAAGGGATACAGAATGTTATCAGCCTGCAACCTTTCGGCTGCATTGCCAACCATATCGTGTCAAAAGGTATAGAAAAACGCATCAAGCATTTCTACCCTGACATTAATTTACTATCTTTAGACTTCGACAGCGGTGTAAGCGACGTAAACGTAACGAACCGTATGCTGCTTTTCATAGACAACTTAAAATAACGAACAGACCATGAATACTGACAACAACGACAATCTGGAGCAGAAAATCATCGACACAGCCAGAGAAATATTCATAGAAAAAGGATTCACAGATACCAGCATGAGTGAAATCGCCGCAAAAGTAGGCATGAACCGGCCGGGAATACACTATTATTTCAGAACCAAGGACAGAATGTTTCAGGCCGTATTCGGAAACATCGTCTTATCTTTTATCCCCCAAATAAAAGACATCATACAGAACAAGGAAAAGCCAATTTCACAAAGAATAAGGGAAATTGTAGACGCCTACTACAGAGTGTTCAAAGAAAATCCCTACCTGCCACTGTTCATGCTGAAAGAAATCAACAGGGACGTATCTCACCTGATCGCTGCCATCGAACAACTGGGAGTAAAACAATACATGACCCAAATCACGGATGAACTGCAAGATGAAATGGCAGAGGGCAGGCTGCGCTCCGTACCTCTGCGGATTGTATTCATGAACTTCTACAGCCTGCTCACCGTTCCTTTTCTCACACGCGACCTGTGCGGCAAGATTTTCATCAACAAAGAGAAAGAAACGTTCGATACACTGCTCGAGCAATGGAAGATACATATCGTCAGCCAAATGACCAACCTGCTGGAGCCAACAAACAACTAAACAATACTAAAAGCATTACAAATCTTTAAAAAATAGAGTTTTTATCCCATTTTATGCTTTCTTTGTAGAAAAGGACCTGAATATGGAGAAAACTTTATTTTTATCAGCAAGCGTCGAGGACGCTTACATCACTCAATTTTGGGCAAGACTTGATGCACTGGTCCAAATGTACAATGAAAGGTACAGCAACATCATATTTGCTGACCTGAAAGAGAAAGAAGCGAACATCTTCTTCGTATACGTAAGAACTAAGGAGAAGGAAGAATTTGAAACGCTTAAGAACGCATGCGAAGATTTTGCCCAAAACGCTTCTTCTTTGATTCCGACCGATTATGTCACATTAAATTTGTTTATCAAGAACTTAGAAAAACAATAATATGATGGTCGTATAAAAGACAAAGGCTGTTTCACTGCATTCTGAAACAGCCTTTGTCTTTATTCCACTTATTATTGCATGTTCTTTTTCAGTTTCTCTGAAGGAACAATCTTGTAGAGCTTGTCGCTGGGACGTATGCGATCAGGAACTTTAAAGGATACATGCACGCCTTTCTTCACAACATCCACCGGCTTCAGATCCACACGGGCCTCATCAAGCGTAACATACATAGCTCCGGTTGTAGGGCCGGTAATCAGCAGCTTGTCGCCGACATTAAGCTCGGCTGCTTCTATCAAAAACTCAGCCACTCCGATATTGGAAAAATACTTAATGCCTTTGCCTGCATACACCTTCTTCTCTGTTGCTTCCGAGCCGTAGTTCCTGCTCCATTCTCCCAAACGCTGGCCCAAATAATAGCCGTTCCAGAATCCACGGTTGAATACAGTCTTCAGGCGCTCATCCCAGTCTGCCACCTTCTCTTCCGTAAATGTCCCGTCAATATACGACTGTATGGCTTCTTTGTAGCATTCTACCACAGTCTTCACGTATTCGGGACCGCGGGCACGTCCTTCTATCTTGAACACACGCACTCCCGCTTCAATCATTTCGTCCATGAAATGAATTGTTTTCAAGTCTTTGGGCGACATGATGTATTTGTTGTCCACCTCCAGTTCAATGTCGCTTTCCTTGTCCTTCACGATATAGGAACGGCGGCACACCTGCATACATGCCCCCCGGTTGGCAGAAGCGTTCAGTTCATTCAGGCTCAAATAGCACTTGCCCGACACCGCCATGCACAAAGCTCCGTGACAGAACATCTCTATGCGGACCAGCTCACCCATCGGACCTTTGATCTGCTCTTCCTGGATGGCATCGTATATCTTGCGCACCTGCTTCAGATTTAGCTCGCGCGCCAGCACCACCACATCTGCAAAACGGGAATAGAATCTCAAGGCTTCCACATTGCTGATATTCAGCTGGGTGGAAAGATGCACCTCCTGTCCCACCCGATTGCAGTAGTCCATAACCGCCACATCAGCCGCAATGACCGCACTGATGCCGGCCTCTTTCGCTGCATCCACAATCTTACGCATCAGCTCAAGGTCCTCATCATAGATGATGGTATTGATGGTCAGGTAACTCTTCACTCCATGTTCATCGCAAACTTTCGCAATTTCGCGCAGATCGTCAATCGTAAAGGTGTTGGCCGAACGCGCCCGCATGTTCAGGCTTTCAATTCCGAAGTAAATGGAATCAGCGCCGGCATGAAGGGCTGCCGCCAGCGATTCGCGCGAACCTACCGGAGCCATTATCTCAAAATCTTTGATAGAATAACTCATTTCTTTTTCAATTGATTGAAGCGCAAAGGTAGGCATTTTTCGGGATATAATAAAATTTCGCTACCTTTGCAGTCCAATATCAACGGAATGAAAATAAGAAACATCGAATTAGGAGATAAGCCTGTATTTCTGGCCCCCATGGAAGACGTAACCGACCCGGCTTTCCGCCTGCTCTGCAAAGAGTTCGGAGCAGATATGGTATATACGGAGTTCGTATCAAGCGATGCGCTCATACGCTCGATCGGGAAAACAGTGGTGAAGCTGAACATCAGCGAAAAGGAACGTCCGGTTGCCATACAGATTTACGGGAAAGATACGGATACAATGGTAGAGGCTGCACACATCGTTGAAGAAGCGCAGCCGGATATTCTCGACCTGAATTTCGGATGCCCCGTAAAGAAAGTGGCAGGAAAGGGAGCGGGAGCCGGAATGCTTCAGAATGTTCCCAAGATGTTGGAAATCACACGGGCTGTAGTAAATGCCGTAAAAATTCCGGTCACGGTAAAAACCCGTTTGGGATGGGATGCTGACCATAAGATCATTGCCGACCTTGCTGAACAGTTGCAGGACTGCGGCATTGAGGCACTGACTATTCACGGACGCACACGGGCACAAATGTATACGGGTGAAGCTGACTGGACATTAATCGGTGAAGTAAAGAAGAACCCGCGAATGCATATCCCCATTATCGGAAACGGTGACATCACGAGCCCCCAGCGTGCCAAAGAGTGCTTCGAGCTTTATGGAGTAGACGCCATCATGATCGGGCGCGCCAGCTTCGGCCGTCCGTGGATCTTCAAGGAAGTGAAACATTATCTGGAAACAGGCGAAGAGCTTCCTCCCCTTTCGTTCGGCTGGAAGATGAATGTGCTGCGCCGCGAAGTACAGGACAGCGTGAACTTGCTCGACGAACGGCGCGGCATCCTGCACGTGCGCCGTCATCTTGCCGCATCGCCCTTGTTCAAGGGAATCCCCAACTTCCGCGAAACACGCATTGCCATGCTGCGCGCCGAAACGCTGGAGGAACTGAACCGTATCCTCGACCATATTGAAGAAACCTACGGGAAAAGCCAGCAATAACAGCCAACCGCAACGGAGCACAACGGAACCTATGCCGCCGAATGCTCCGAAACGGTATATTTTTCTGTTCAGAAACGCAGATTTACGCGGATTCTCGCAGATGATTGTGCCAATTATCTGCGAAATCTGTGTTTCTAATATAATATATATCATTTAATCTTGCACACTTACCTATATCAAACCTTACAGTAAGGACAAACCATAAGCCGGTTCATAGCTGACTAATGCGTTGCCCGATACCAATCTGTATCCACCCAGTCTGCGGCTTGCGGACTTATACTGGGAGCAGAAGTCGTAATGCCTGAGAAGGTCCAGACAGACTTTACTCCTCCGGCGGCAGAATAATACTTTTCCGTATGGGCCTTATAAGGAACCGCACGGCCAAGCCGCTCGTTGAACTGCTCCAGCAAGACCGAATCGCTGCAAAGGTGCGATACATAGTCACCGTAATCATAAAAAATAGCCGGGTCATATCCGTCCATCGGTTGCAATTTCGCGCGCTCCGTTTCATCAAACACAAACAGTCCGTTTATCTCTTTCATCAGAGAAGCCAGTGTTTCCAGCTCAGAGCTACGGGTTATTCCGAACGTGGCATACGGATAACGATAAGCGGCATAGAACTTCTTGAACTCGCGGCAGACGGCCTCATAATCCGGCTCGCCCAACAGATACTTTCCGATTTCCGCATACGGCATGCCGAACGCCATAATCTCCGTGGGACAAGCGATCAGATAATCTGCCACATGACGCAATGTGTATGCCACTTCAATGGAAGACATATAGCAATCATCAAAAAGGATAAACTCCATCGGCATGCCGGCCCGCTCCAGGCTCTCCGCCAGCGTACTTATATCGGTCTGATAGGCACTGCTTGCTCCCCCGAAATAACGTGTCGCCCAAGCGTTGTCGTACTCCCAGTGAGGCTTGAAGCTTTCGGCGCTCCGGCTCTTCCGGCTCCCATGCACAGGAAGCCAGCCCATGCCGTGGCATCCGATTGTCATGGCATAGCTGCGTGCCGGAGCAAAGCTTTTCACGTCGTTCAAAATGGCGGCAAGCCCTCCGACGGTAGTGAATGCCGGAGAATCGTATGTTTTCAACGTGTTTCTCCGGGTTTCACCGTTCTCATAAACGATTTCGAACATGGAAGCCTCGGAAGAGGTTGTGGACAGAAAGACAACAACCCGCTCATTGTCCAGTCCCTTCTCACGGACAGCCTTCTCCATATCGGATATGTTTGTATAGAAATACGGAGTCAGGTTCGTAGACCACGGGAGATACATGAATAACGTCCTCTCGCAAAACGGTTCTTCATCCGTTTCGTTTTCCCGGCATGCAACCAAAAGAACGATTGCCGCCAGAAGGCAGAACCGGCACGTAAAGTTCAAGAGCTTCACCATACTTTCCGCAATCATTCAACCAGTTCAAACGTAACCAGCACTCCCTTATGGTCGGTAGGCCATACGCCAAGAGGCTCTACAAACCGGTCTTTCGAGGTTTCGACAATCCGCTCCGACTTCCGGATGCTCCCTTTCGGGCCGAACAGCACCGCATCCTTCAGCTTCAGCCTCCGGTCGGGATAAAAGAACACATAATCTATCCGGTCGCGCTCGTCCGATTCGGGAGCCCATGTGAGCCTGTTCACTTTTATCAGGGGATTGTCGGCCGGGAAAGTGAAGCCGGGATAGCTGAGCACATCCGGATACACCGTACGGTAAGCATCCACGAATCCGGCATTGTCAAGAAGCAGAGGAACGGTCCACGGGATAATCATGCCGTTGTGGTCATACAGATCCTTCGTTTCCCTGATCCAGTCGAGATGTGACGGCTCGTTGAAATCGCCTCCCAAAACTACCATCACACCATTTTCCACATCCTTCCGCGCTGCCTTGATGAAGCATTTGATCGCATCGTCACGGAAAGAAGCATCATTCACAGCCAGAACCTCGGCGATACTTTCCGGCTTCGGTATCTTTTTCCACGTGGAACCATCATAACCTCTCACATTATAATAAGCGTCGCTCAGATAATCAAGATGCGCCGTATACACGGCTATTTTCCGCCCGTAAATCTCTGTCAGCATCCGGTGGACAGTCCCATGGTCATCATGCAGCGGATAAACCACCGTGGAATCGGCAATGGGATACCTGCTGAGCAGTCCGGTGTCGTCGGAATAGAACGAATGGTAAGTTTCGCCTCTTTCCTTAAGCGAAGCGACAATCCGATCACAGAAACGGGTGGAATGATAGTTTCTGACCTCGCTGAACGTAACGAAATCCGGCTTCAGGCGCACGATTTCGTTGACTATGGCATCATAACCTCCGGGCACCACCGTACCTTCCTGCCAAATATTCCATTGCAGGACGGTAAACTTCTCCCCAGCCCGGACCGACAAGCTGAAAAATAAAACAAGCAAACTAAGAATTACGTTCTTCATATAATCTGATTTTTAGTTTCTAAACCGCCAAATGTCGGAAATGTTCACATAACCAACAACACAAATGCGATATTCTCTGATAATTTAAACTTTATGTTCCAACGGCTTCCCGCACCGTCTTTTTCCGGATATCTCGCAGGGCTGACGCATTACTAAAGTCATTGATATTCAGAGTATCTGATATTTAGAGATATACTAAAGCCAGATAAAAAGGCTGTTTTTTACCTATAAAATCAGTATATGCTGAATAATAAGTACTTAATAATCAATATTCTTTTTAATGCGTCAGCCCTGGGATATCTCGAACCATAAACCTCTTCACTGGAGTGATACGATCGTATCACTTAAGTGAGGAGATCGCCTCACTGGAGTGAAGAAATCGTATCACTCCAGTGAAGAGGTAACTTCAACCCGATATCTCAGGGCTGACGCATTACTAAAGTCATTGATATTCAGAGTATCTGATATTTAGAGATATACTAAAGCCTGATAAAAAGGCTGTTTTTTTACCTATAGAATCAGTATATGCTGAATAATAAGTACTTAATAATCAATATTCTTTTTAATGCGTCAGCCCTGCGATATCGTATTGTTTTTATCTCTTCACTGGAGTGATACGAATGCATCACTTAAGTGAAGAGATCGAATCACTGGAGCGAAGAGAACGTATCACAGGAGTGAAGAGGTTGTGATAATAGGCTGTTGCATCACGTTTTCGTGGGGATGCGGGCAAGTGTGCCGTGCTGGCGGGTGAATTGTGCCTCTATAAATTGTAAAAAATAAACAATTTCCCAAGGAAATTTGTTTGGGAAGAAATAATGCTTTATCTTTGGCTTCTGAACAAAGGATGTAGAACCTAACTTGAAGAAAGAAATGAAGAAACTGTTAAGTCTTGCATTGTGCGTGTTGCTTGTCAATGCGGCATGCGGAAGTGAGGTGAAAAAGAGTAATAATTTAGAAAGGACTGAAAATATGGAAGCTACTCAGAACGCTCAGGTGATTCACCTGAACAAGGCAGAATTTTTGGAGAAAGTGTATAATTACGAAAAGAATCCGGACAAGTGGACGTACGAAGGCGACAAGCCGGCGATTGTGGATTTCTATGCCGACTGGTGCGGTCCCTGCAAGATGATTGCTCCGATTCTTGAAGAGCTGGCGGCTGAATATGCCGGACAGATCGTTGTGTATAAGATCAATACGGACAAGGAGCAGGAGCTGTCGGCCGCTTTCGGCATCCGCAGCATCCCCACCCTGCTTTTTATTCCGAAAGAAGGCACTCCGCAGATGGCTCAGGGAGCCATGCCTAAGGCTGAGCTGAAGCGTGCGGTGAACGAGGTGCTGCTGGGGCAGAAGTGATTTGCCTTTTGGTTTTTACCGCAGATTCACGTGGATTGGCTCAGATTGTGACTGGATAATCAGGACTGTATCGCCCCGCGTAACTGGCATTGCGGAAAAGTAAAGTCGCCAGAAGTTTTTTCTTTATACGTCAAGAGGCTGTCTCAGAATGAAAACTGAGGCAGCCTCTTGTGTGATTCTCCGTTTCTAGGTAACGGCCTTATTGTTTTGTGACGGTCACTTTCTGTTCCGCTTTGTTGAAGTACCATTTGATTTCATACTGTCCGGTTCCTTCGGTCAGCTTGAAATTGTTGCTGGAGCCGTCTTTAGCTACATCTCCTTCATAGCTTATATTATCAGCGTTGATTTCACCGTCCCAGTCATGGTCGGGGCGGATTTTAAACGTGTCGTGAGTACTTCCGTCAGTTGATGCCTGTACTTCTACCGTGGCACTCAGATAGTATTGTGTCTGTCCGCTCGCATCGGTTTCTTGTCCGAATGCCAAGTCGATGTCATCGCTTGTTCCCCATTTGTTGTTGATTCCGATGACTCCCCAGTAATCGCGTGCCTGCGACATTTCCAGTACAAGCGTTGACCTGTTGAATGTGACGTTATAGCTCTTATGGCTGTATGCCGTGATGTTACTTCCGCCGGCGGTCAGCGTTGCCGTGGAAGCCTCGGCTTCTACATCGCCTCCCCAGTTCTTGTCGCTATCCCAACTGCTTGCGGCCAGTTTCCAGCCGCCATCGGGCAAACTGTTGAAATAAACCATTCCGCTGTAGGTGTCGTTGCTCTCAAGCGAATAAATTTTCTGGCTCGTTGCAAAGTCCCAGTTGCCGTCTATGCCCACTACATCAAGCGACGGATAAATCGCTTCTCCTTCATACGGTAATACTCTCACGTTAAGCACTTCGGAGAAAAGCGAGTCGGATGCGCTGCCGGTGATGAAACTGGCAAGGCGGAAGTTCAGGGTTACGGCTTCTTCGGGTGTAGTAGGGGTTTCCATGCCGTATGCGTTCAGCAAGGTTTGGATGTTTGCATTCAAATTGCTTGCGATGACAGCATAAGAGGTGATTTTGACATCAGTTTCGGTGGTCAGAACCTGTGCATTGGAGAAATTCTTTCCATCGATGTCCATTTGCAGAACGTTGGTGACGGGCACTTGCAGGCCGAAGTTTGGTTTGCTCCAGTCGATAGTAAACACGTTGACGGAAGCGTTGCTGGCATCAAGTGTGTAGAGGTCTTGTGCTGTTCCGTTGATGGAAAGCGTGGCGGGAGTAGCTGTGGTGCTATCAAATGTCGCCATCTCTCTGTCGGTTTCGCATGCCGTTAGGGCAAGGAGCGGCAGGCAGAGAGCTGCCATATATTTTGTCATTTTCATACGTTATTGTTCTTTTGTTGTTAGCATATGTTGGTTAATATCCGGAATTTTGTTGCAGACCGCCATTGGCTTGTATATCTGACACCGGGATAGGATATAAGTTATAGCGTTCATTGGTTGAGGAGCCGTTTTCTGCTCCGTTTTTCCATTCCCACAGATAACTGTTGCCTGTGAAAAGCCCGAAGCGGATAAGGTCTGTACGGCGTTGTCCTTCCCAGTACATTTCCCGGCAGCGCTCATTCAGAATGTTTCCGAACTGTACTGTCGGACCTTCGTAACCTACTTGTGCATTTGCGGTTAGCCAGCTTGCCGTGATGGTGTAGTTGCCTTGTCCCTGGTAAGCGCGGGCACGCAGCTGGTTCACGTAGTTTACAGCCGTTTCAAGGTTCTGGCCGGTGCGTGCGGCAGCTTCGGCATACATCAGATAGACGTCGCCCAAGCGGAGCAGAGGGAAGTCTGTGCTGACGAAGGCAACCGTAGAAGCAACGCTTGCATCGTACAGCGGCTGGCCGTTGTGGTCAAGGTTTGTCCATTTGTACACCCACCATCCATTGGTGTGGAACGTTCCCGTAACGGTGCTTCCTATGCGTATGGAAAGTTCTTCGTCATCGTAGTTGCTGTCCCGGAAGATTCCCCGTTTGTCCAGAATTTCGCTGGCTTTCGGATTGTTGTTGTCCGTATATTCGAAGGTGCGTATCAAATCACTTGTTCCGCGGTATCCGGCCCAACCTTCACGCGTTCCCCAGTTATTGAGGCAGAACTGGAATTTGGTATCTCCGGCAACCTCTTCAACTGCAGCGCTGACAGTGTTCGGGCGTGAAGCCGAAACCAGGTTCGCATAAGTTTGTGTGGCATCGCCGTCGAGCATGATGGGGAAGATGATTTCTTGTGTTGCGTCAGGGTTTTCGCCGTTGTCTCCACAGAACAGGGCACTATATTGATCTGCCAGTCCATAGCCCAAATTGATGACTTCCTGACAAGCGTTCATGCAGTCTGCATAGCGTGCGGTTCCGGTGTAGACTTCAGCGTTCAGGTACATGCGTGCAAGCAATGCCCATGCAGATCCTTGGTCTGCGCGGCCGTAATCGTTGCCGGTAGCACGTTGAGGCAAAGCGCCGCTTTCTATGATGGCTTTCAGTTCGGTTTCGATGAAATTGAAGATTTCTGTGCGTCCGATCTGAGACGGAGTGATTGAATAATTGTTCTCCGTTATATAAGGCGGATTGCCAAATGTGTCCATCAGCGTGTAGTAGGCTAAGGCACGGCAGAAACGTGCCTGAGCACGCAGACTTTCCTGGTTGATTTCTTCCGGTGCGTTGGGCAGGTTTTTCAGGAAGTCGTTTGCCAATGCTACGATGTACATGCACCGCTGGTATACGGCTTCGATCGGTTCGATTTCGGCTGTACCCCAGTTCATGTAGTTCAGGTTGGGCACCCAGGCATCATTGTTTGCGTTCTTCAGTTCGTCAGTCGGATGTGTCTGAAGGATGAACCATGAGCGCAACAAGGTAGTGTTACCTGCATCGCCCAAACTGATGTCGCTCGTTCCGGCTCCGTCTTGTCCTGACATTGCCCAGATTGCATACACCTTGGCCAACGCATTTTCATAATCTTCTGCATCCTGATAGGCACGGTCTGCCGTGTTGATTGTCGGGTCAAGAGGGACGACATCAAGATCGTTTACACAGCTTGTAAAGCTTAATGCCAAAATGGCTGTATATAATAATTTCTTTGTTTTCATAAGTTGTTTCCTTTCTGTTAGAAGTTAAGGGTCAGTCCTAATGTAAAGGTACGGGGACGCGGCCATGATGAACCGTCGATGGCACTGCATTCCGGGTCGAGTCCGCTATACTTGGTGATAGTAAATACATTTTGTACAGAAGCACTGATGCGTCCGGACAGTTTCGCTGGAGTGAAGTTGTTGAATGAATATCCCAGCGTGATGTTGTCCATCTTCAGGTAGGAAGCGTTTTCCAGGAAATAGTCCGAACGTTTCTGCTCATTGCTGGAGATGGCTGTCCACCCGGTTTTAAGACAGTCTGCATACAAGTTCGACAAGAATCCCTGGTCGCTGTAGTTCATCAGTGTCGCGTTGTCGGCAAAGGTTCCGTTGTATACATAATTGCCCAAGCTTGCACGGAGGTTGAATCCCAGGTCCCAGTTCTTGTAAATGAACTGAGAGCTAAGTCCCATATAGACTTTTGCTACAGGACTCTTGTCGCTGATGTAACGGTCGTCTTCCGTGATGCTTCCGTCGTTGTTGCGGTCTACCAGAGCGTTCTGTATAGGATTGCCGTTCTGGTCATATACCTGCTGGTAAACGTAGAAGGCGTTAGGAATATAGCCTACCTGATTGCGTTGTCTGTCACCTACAGCCATGCCATAATCAGGATTTGGAGTAGCTGTCAGCTGTGTTATCTTGCTGTCATTCCACGTAATGTTATAGTTCAGTTCCCAAGAGAAGTCTTTGGTTTGAATAGCCATGGCATTAACGTTGAATTCCACACCTTTGTTTTCCATTGAACCGACGTTGGCTGTCAGCTCGGTATTGAAATTGGTTCCGGCGGCAGAGGCAACGGTGTTCAGCAAATCTTTGGTGTCCTTTTTGTAGAACTCGATGCTACCGTTGATGCGATTGTTCAAGAATCCGTAGTCAATGGCCACGTTGTAAGTGGTAGTCGTTTCCCATTTCAGATTAGGATTGTAGCCGTCGGGCTTCATCAGCTGGTGGCCGAAGTAAGTAGAGTGAGGATCTGTATTGGTCGTATACGTTCCCAGATAACCGTAGTAAGAGCTGATTTCCTGCTGTCCTGTTTTACCGTAGCCCAGACGGAGCTTCAAGTTTGAAAGCCAGTTATGGGTTTTTTCCATGAACGGTTCGTTGATGATGCTCCACGCAACGGCAGCAGACGGGAAGATACCCCAGCGGTTGTCTTCGCTGAAACGTGAGGAACCGTCACGGCGTACGGTTGCTGTCAGCAGATAGCGGTCCATCAGGTTGTAGTTCAAACGCGCGAAGAATGAAATCAGATAATATTCGTAAGGTTTCCGATAGTCGGTGGTTGAATAGTAGCGCTGTTCTTCTTCGTTATATTCATATCCGCTTACGGCAGTATCCCGTTCAGGCATGACATTTGAGCGGTTCGTGTTCAGATCGGCAAAATAGAAATGCTGGTAAGAGTAGCCGGCCGTTACGTCTACATGGCTCTTGATAGCATCAATCTGCTTTTGATAGTTCAGATAAAAATCCAGAAGCTGGTTGCGGCGCAAGTTGTGCCATGTTGCACCGCCGCCGTAATTGGGGAAGTTGGTGTTGGTGGATGTGCGGTATGAATTAGGAACGTCATAATTGTCGCCGTCTGTCATTGCCACGTCATAGCCCAGATTCAAGTTGACGCGCAGGTCCTCCAGACCATGAATCTTATAGTCCAGCTGGATGTTTCCAAGGCTGCGTTTTGTTGTTCCTGCATTGTTAACGTCGTATAATAAAGAGAGCGGGTTGTGTCCGGCCAGCGTTGTACCTGTCCACTGCCACCAGCCGTTATATGAGCCGTCTGTGCTGTTTACCGGCTTGGTAGGGTCGAAATAAGCTGCTCCGCCCACAGCACCCGAGTCGGCGAAGGTGTTGTTGTTTATAGTTCCCTTTACGTTGATGTCAACGCTCAGATGTTCATCAAAGAATTTCGGACTCAAGCTGATGGAGCCGGTGTAACGTTCGTAGTCTGAGGTTTTCAGCGTACCACGTTCTTTGTTGTATCCGAAAGAAACGCGGAAAGGAAGGAATCCTGCTTTTCCCGACACGCTGATGTTCTGGTCGGTAGCTAAACCGTTCTGAAATATTTCGTCCTGCCAGTCGGTAGCTTGGTCAGGATATTGATTCAGCAAGTTATATACTGATGATTCGGTTCCCCAGAAGTTGGTCATTACTTCACGGTATGTGGCGGCATTCATCGTGTTCATTCTGTTATAGGGATTACGCAAGGTGTAAGTGCTTGAGTAAGTCACTTTCAGCTTGTCTTGCGTGCCTTTTTTGGTTGTAATGATGATGACGCCGTTGGATGCGCGCGAACCGTAGATAGCTGTGGCGGAGGCATCTTTTAACACGGTGAAGGTTTCAATGTCATTCGGGTTGATGGTACCTAATGCCGAAGGAGTTCCTGGGGCTGCATCATTGGCTACGGGAATACCATCGATTACAATCAGCGGGTCGTTGCTGGCATTCAGTGAAGAGCCTTGGCGGATACGGATGGTAGAACCGCCGCCCGGCTGGCCGTCTGGTTGTGAAATGGAGAGGCCCGGTACTTTTCCCATAAGCAATTCCTGAGGAGAAGTAACCGCACCGCGGTTCATTTCTTCTGCTTTGATGGCCACGACGGAACCGCTCAGGTCACTCTTTTTAACAGAACCGTAACCGATAACCACTACGTCATCCAGCAGCTGGCTGTCATCTTGCAGAACCACGCTCATATTGGCAGCAGCAGGAAGTTCCTGTGTCTTGTAGCCGATGAACGAGATTACAATGATGTCGCCTTTCTTTGCTTTGAGAGAGAAGTTTCCGTCGAAGTCGGTGATTGTGCCGTTGGTAGTGCCTTTTATCACTACGCTGGCTCCGATGACGGTTTCGCCAAGATTGTCTTTCACATTACCGTTTACGGTAATCTCTTGTGCAAAAGCCTGCACTGTCAGCAGCATTCCTGCAAGCCATAGCAGGAAGAATCTGCCTGATTGTTTGATTGCTTTTGTTTTCATGTTATTAAATTAAGTTAGAGTTAATGTTTTATACCTCCTGAAGAGAAAAAATGTTCAGCCTATTGAAAATTTTCGTGCTGCCGGTGAAAAAGGATTCTACTTCCAGCCAGAAGCGATGCATCCGCCTTCTGACCGGAAGTAATGGCATTTCCTGAGAATCAATCTTTACCCTAAATCAGTAATTGTATCTGTTTTTATTTGATTTCTTTGATAGAGATGGCATATCCGCCTCCAACCGCAGCTTTCAGTGTCAGCTTGGTCTTGCTGGTCACTTTCTTCTTTGTGATGGTGTAGGCTTGGGGATTTTTGTCCCAGCTTGCATCTTTTGCATCAGCATAGATGGTTGCTTCATATTTCTTGTCCGGATCAAGGAAGTCGAAGGACAGTTTGGACGTATGTCCGTTATAGCCTGCTGAGCATCCAACGAACCAGTCGCCTGAATTTTTCGCGTGCCGTGCGATGGTGATGTATTCACCCGGTTCAGCTTCCAGGTATTTCGTTTCCTGCCAGTCAACGGCCACATCCTTGATGAACTGGAAGGCATCCATGAAGCGTTCGTAATTCTCCGGAATATCGGCTGCCATCTGTAACGGACTGTACATTGTCACGTACAGTGCAAGCTGGCGTGCCAGTGTGGAGCGTACGCGTGAATGGTTGGTCGGATTCATTTTGCTGCAGTCTGTTTCGAAAATTCCCGGTGTATAGTCCAGGGCCTCCGATCAGCCGGGTGAACGGAAGGATGGTGGTATGGTTCACATTGTTTCCTCCGAACGACTCGTATTCAGTTCCCCTTGCCGATTCATTGCCGATGAGGTTGGGATACGTGCGGCATAGTCCGGTAGGACGTACAGCTTCGTGTGCATTTACCATAATCTTGTAGTCGGCTGCCTTCTTTACGGCATACATGTAATGGTTTACCATCCATTGTCCGTAGTGGTGTTCTCCTCGCGGGATGATGTCGCCCACATAGCCGCTCTTTACAGAGCTGTATCCATTGTCTGCCATAAACTGATATGCTTTGTCCATGTGGCGTTCGTAATTGCGTACGGAAGAAGAAGTTTCATGGTGCATCATCATCTCGATGCCCTTGCCTGCCGCATAGCGGTGGATTTCTTGTACGTCAAAGTCAGGGTAAGGTGTTACGAAGTCGAACACATAATCTTTGCTCTTTCCGAACCAGTCTTCCCAGCCTTGGTTCCATCCTTCAACCAGCACGGCATCAAATCCATGTTTGGCGGCAAAATCGATGTAGCGTTTTACGTTAGCCGTGTTGGCCGAATGCTTTCCGTTCGGCTTGGCCTGCGAATAGTCGGTCTGCCCCAGTTTCACGCTGTATACGTCATCCGTATAGGCCCACGAACCTTTTCCGGTGATCATGTCCCACCATATGCCTACATACTTTACCGGATGAATCCACGATGTGTCTTCTATTTTGCACGGCTCGTTCAAGTTCAGTGTGATGCGTGAAGCCAAAATGTCGCGTGCGTCGTCGCTGACGATTATTGTGCGCCACGGTGAGTTGCATGGTGTCTGCATATATCCTTTGTCGCCTTTTGCGTCAGGAGTAAGCCATGATTCGAAGATCATGTTCTTGTCATCCAGGTTGAGGCTCATGCAAGCGTAGTCAACCAATGCGGCTTCGTGCAGGTTTATATAAAGTCCGTCGTCTGTCTTCATCATTAAGGCCGTCTGCACGCCGGTCGGAGAGAAAACGTATTGAGAAGAATTTTCAGTGACGGCTGTTTTCATTTTTCCTCTGATTTCAGACAGGCGGGAAGTGGTGTAATCGTATTCCTGAGTGTCATAGTCGCCCGGAATCCAGAAAGCAGTATGGTCGCCGGCCATGGCAAACTGCGAGTGTTCTTCCTTGATGACGAAATAGTTCAGATTTTTCTGCTGCGGAAATTCATAGCGGAAGCCTAAGCCGTCGTTGAACAGGCGGAAGCGGATGATTATGTAGCGGTCGTTTTCCGGCTGGTCCAGTGTAACTTCCAGTTCGTTGTAATGGTTGCGTATAACACTTTCTTCTCCCCATACCGGACGCCACGTTTCATCAGTGCTGGAAATGCGGGTATTCCGAATTTTGAATCCGTTCATCAGATTGGCCTTTTTGTCAAGCTGATCCTTGTCTTTTCTTTCTGTCCACTCAAAGTCGGTTTTTTTGTTCGCGTCTTCCTTTTTCAGCTCCAGTCCGAGAGTGCTTGGCTTGATAACCGTTTTATCTTTAAAAGTAAGGTCGTAAGTCGGGCATCCCTTTTCGTTAAGACTGAAGTTCATGACCAGGCTTCCGTCGGGTGATGTCAGTTTTTGCGCGTTTGCAAAGAAGATGTATCCGCAGAGCGCAACAAAAGTAAAAGTTCTTTTAAGGTTCATAGTTCTTTCTGGTATTAGCGTAAAAAACAATTTCTGAAAGCAAAATTATATCTTACATAAGACATCTGTCGGAATAATGATGAAAATATAAATGAGATTAAATGATATATTATTGTTAATCAGTGTTTTAATGCTTTGCTGACAGGCTGTAAATATAAATGATTTATAACTTTATACCCCGGGAAATAGGGGTATTTTTATTGTGCCATGAACAAGTAATGAAAAAAGTTTTCTATCTTTAGAGCCGGAATTCAGTTCTTTTATGCGATGCCGGTCTGTTCGTCCTGAAAATGTCAGCATTGTTTTCAGCGACCGTTTCCGCACCGCATGACAGAAGAGTGTGATAGATACCTTAAAATCCTTGATTATTCGATGAAACGGGTGAATGTATTAATTTTATTATTGCTTTTGTGCGGCGGAATTTCCAGAATGCAGGCCGATGCGCCAACGCATGGAGCATTGAACAGACTTGATGAGGTAATGGCGGGGAAGACCTTCTGTCAGGAACGAAGAGAGGATTCTATCCGTGTGCTGAAATTGCGTCTGACGCGTGCCGAAGATGACATGGAACGTTATGGACTGTGCAATTCTCTTTTTGAGATCTATCTGCATTACCAGGCAGACTCTGCCCTTCAATACATACAGAAGAAACTCAGCTTTATAAAGCCTGCCGACCATCCCTCGCTGAAAAATGAGATTCTGGTGAACCGTGCGGAAGTGATGGGAGTGATGGGTATGTACATCGAAGCCTTGGAAGCTTTGCAGCGGGTGGATTCCAGAACCTTTGATGCCAGACAGCTGATTTACTTTTACAGCACATACCGGGCTTGTTACGGATGGCTGGCAGACTATACGGTGAACTCCGACGAAAAGCAGAAATACTTTGAGCGGGCTGATATCTATCGGGATTCTGCGATTTCCGTCCTGCCCGTGAGCCCCGAACGCAGGCTGATGGAGGTTGAAGTGATGTTGAGGAAGGATGAGCCTGGAAAGGCGTTGAAAGTGCTTGACAGCCTGGAAAGCTATTGTCCGGACGATAAATACCGGGCTTATCTGTTTTTTACGGAATCGTTGGCTTGGGAGCAATTGGGCAACCGCGACAAAGTTATCGACTGCTTGGTTCGTACTGCTGCCGTTGACTTGAAGATGGGCGTGCGTGAGTATGCCGCTTTGCCTAAGCTGGCGCGGCTGATTTATGAAGCGGGCGATCTGGAGAGGGCTTATCGCTATCTGAAATGCTCGATGGAAGATGCCGTTGACTGTAATGCCCGGCTGCGTTTTATGGAAGTAACGGAGGTCTATCCGATTATAGATAAGGCATATGTGGAGAAAGAAGGGCAGGAACGGCGAATGAGCCGGATTCTGTTCTGGTGCATTACTTCGCTGGCTTGTCTTCTTGTAGTGCTGGCGGTGTATCTTTATTATGGCATGAAAAAACTGTCGACGATGAGGCGGCATCTTTCGAAAGCAAACGATGAGCTGCATGAAGTGAATGAAGAACTGGTGCAGACAGGAAAGATAAAGGAAGTGTATATTGCGCGTTATCTTGACCGGTGTGTCGAGTATCTTGACAAGATGGCTCAGTACCGCCGTTCGCTTGAAAAGCTTGCCATGGCATCCAGGCTGGAAGAACTGTTCAAGGCAATACGTTCGGAACAGTTCTTGAAAGATGAAAGGAAGCGTTTCTATAACGAATTTGACCGTTCGTTCCTTGATCTTTTCCCTGACTTTATAGAGGATTTCAACGGCCTGCTTGTTGAGGAAGGGCGCATTTATCCGAAGTCGGGCGAAATATTGAATACGGAACTTCGCATTTTCGCCCTGATTCGTCTGGGCGTGACTGATACTGCCCGGATTGCACACTTCTTGGGCTATTCGTTGGCTACTGTATACAATTATCGCAGCAAGATCCGTAACAAGGCTGCAGGCGACAAAGACCGCTTTGAGCAGGAGGTTATGAATCTGTAAGGGTTGACACTAAGATAATCAAATAAAATAAAAGACGATGAAAATTCCTGATTTAAGTTTCTGGAAGCTGTGGAACATCAGCTTCGGATTTTTCGGTGTGCAGATTGCTTACGCCTTGCAGAGTGCGAACATTAGCCGTATTTTTTCAACGTTGGGTGCAGATCCCCACAGTCTGAGTTATTTTTGGATTCTTCCGCCGCTTGCGGGCATCGTGGTTCAGCCTATTATCGGAGCATTGAGCGACCGGACGTGGTGCCGTTTCGGGCGGCGCATTCCTTATCTTTTTGTAGGGGCGCTGATAGCCGTTCTGGTGATGTGTCTGCTGCCTAATGCCGGAAGCTTCGGCATGTCGGTTTCCGCGGCCATGGTTTTCGGCCTGTTTTCTCTGATGTTTCTCGACACCTCCATCAACATTGCGATGCAGCCTTTCAAGATGATGGTTGGAGATATGGTGAACGAGAAGCAGAAAGGATTGGCCTATTCCATCCAGAGCTTTTTATGCAATGCCGGAAGTCTGGCCGGATACCTCTTCCCGTTTATCTTTGCGGCCATAGGAATCAGCAATGTAGCTCCGAAAGGCATAATTCCTGATTCGGTTATCTTTTCGTTTTATATCGGTGCCGTAATCCTTATTCTTTGCGTTATCTATACAACCGTGAAAGTAAAGGAATATCCTCCCGAACTGTATGCGGCCTATCACGGCATCAAGGAGAAGGAGAAGGCGGAAAAGACGAATGTGTTCAAACTGCTGGCCCATGCGCCCAAAGCATTCTGGACGGTAGGGCTGGTGCAGTTCTTCTGCTGGTCGGCTTTTATGTTTATGTGGACTTATACCAACGGAACGGTTGCTGCAAATGTCTTTGACACTCCGGTAGTGGAGCAGATCAAGGACGGGGTGACTCATCTGGTTCTTGACACGCAGTCGGTGCAGTATCAGACCGCAGGCGATTGGGTCGGCATCCTGTTTGCGGTGCAAGCTGTCGGTTCGGTGATTTGGGCGGCCGTGATTCCTTCCATCGCAAACAGAAAGTTTGCCTATTCGTTGAGTCTGGTGTTGGGCGGCATCGGCTTTATTTCTGTTTTCTTTATGCACAACCAGTATGCGCTGTTTTTCTCTTTTCTGCTGATAGGCTGTGCATGGGCTGCCATGTTGGCTCTGCCTTTTACCATTCTGACCAATGCGCTGACAGGAGGTCACATGGGTACCTATCTCGGATTGTTTAACGGTACTATCTGTGTGCCTCAGATTGTGGCAGCCATAGCCGGCGGCTGGGTGCTGGGCATGTTTACTGATGAAGGGGCTATTGCTCCGGAAGTGAATATGCTGGTTCTTGCCGGTGTGCTGCTGATTGTCGGAGCCTGCTGTGTCGGGATTATCCGGGAGTCGGATCATGCGGAGGCTTGAATGAGATGAAATAGATGTGGATGTGTTTCTGCTTTTGCCTGTGCGCTTGTTCAGGCAAAAGCAGACATCAAGCTACACCGCACCTGTTGTCGGGCAGTATGGCTTTCCTGTGAAAGTGGAGTGGCATGTGGATGACCGTACGCTGGATGGAATGCCGGCCGACACGTTAAAAACCGATCTTGTATTTTCAAACATGTCTTCAGGGAGTAATGTTCCGTATCGGTTGTATTATTTGAAGCATAAAAGAATGCCCCAAAAGCCTGTTCTGTGGATGGCTTTTGGGGCATCGTTCTTTATCCTCGGTGGCTTTCAAGAATCATTTCCTTGATTTCTTCATTGAAGAGCTTCTGTTCCATCAGGTCTTCCAGCGTGATGTGCATCCGCCACCTCCAGTAATGATGCGGGTTTGCCGGAACATTGATGCGTTCTGCCTGGACATCCGGATTCCGCAGTTCCTCGCTGATGCTTGTCCAGTCTTGCCAGGTGAGAATGCACAGCATGGAAGGACTGTACAGGTGTTCATACACAATGTCCTTGCATAGCCAGCCCGGAGCATGTTCCGGAACTTCTCCCCAGCGGCGCATTTCGTGGTGATAGAAACGTTCTGTCACTTCAGGCGATTCTTCCCACCATCCTCTCAACGTCGACATGTCGTGCGTGCCTATGGTGCATACGGAGCAGTACGGATATTCATACACATGTCCGAATTCGTGCTGCGGATTCTTGGGCATCCGCTGAATCTCCAGTGAGAGAATCTGAAGCTGTTTCATGACCCATGGCACACAGTCGGGCACCATTCCCAGGTCTTCTCCGCAGGTCAGCATCGGCGTCGATTGGGTGAGGATCGGGAGTTTCTTCATCGCTTCATTATACCAGAATTCATTGTGGCGCTGGTAGAAGTAGTGATTATACAAATGGTTGAATGCGTCTTGCGCCTGTCCGTCCAGTTGCCTGTAGACAAAATCATTCTGTACGGCTATTCTGGGGTGATACATCTCTGCATTTTTCCGGTCGGGCACGAACAGCACATCACTGATAAGCGAATAGAGCTTTTCTTTGAGCGCGATGCTTTCCTCATCGGTTTTGTCCTTGAAGTAGGCCTCCACTTTCCGTTGTGTGTCGAACTTCGGGCGCATGGTGTAGATGTCATGATGAAGATGCTGTACGAATGTATTGCGCACCATGTCGCTCTGTTCGCCGAACACCGTGTTCAGTATGTAGTCATTGATGAAAGGTTTCGTCATGAATTCCTTGTCAAAATTCAGTCCGAAACTTCTTATTTCGTCCGCACTCATGGGAAGGGCAGGCGAGAACTGTCCCAGGAGTCCATGCACCGAGTGGACAGGTATTTCCCAGATACGGAAGAAGCCGAGGATATGGTCGATGCGGTAAGCGGTGAAATATTCCGCCATTTTAGAGAAGCGTTTTCTCCACCACAGATAGTTGTCTTTTTCCATGTCGTCCCAGTTGTAAGTGGGGAAGCCCCAGTTCTGTCCGTTTACGGAGAAAGCGTCAGGCGGTGCTCCGGCCTGTCCGTTCATGTTGAAATAGTGCGGCTCCGTCCATGCTTCTACGCTTGTGCGGCTTATGCCGATGGGAATGTCCCCCTTCAGAATGACTCCGTTCTTCCGGGCGTGTACGGCGGCAGCCAGCAGTTGCCTGTGAAGCTGGTACTGGATGTAATAATGGAACGCTATTTGCGTATAGGCTTCGCTTTCGGGGGCGCACAGTCTGGCGATATCCTCCTTGCTGTAAGAAGCGTGTTCCGGCCACTCTGTAAAATCTGCCGTCCCGAATGTATCTCTCAAATAACAGAAAGCGGCATAGGGCATCAGCCATTCTTCATTTTGCTTGAAGAACTCCTTGAAATCTGCGGAGGCCAATACTTTGTCTTTTTCCTGCCCGTACACAATGCTCAGGTATTCGCGCTTCAGTTTGTTTACGGCCTCGTAGTCTACCTGCGGAAGGGCGTTCAGCAGCTTGCGCTCTTTTTCCATCCGTTCGGCCGTTTCGGGGTCTTCAATCGGGATGAGCTGGCGCAGGTCGGTATACATCGGGTGGAAAGCATAGATGGAAATGCTTTTGTACGGATAGGAGTCGAGCCATGTTCCGGTCATCGTCGTGTCATTGATAGGCAGAATCTGCACGGCTTTCTGTCCTGTACTTTCCGCCCATGTAATCAGGGTCTTGAGGTCGCCGAAATCTCCCACGCCGAAGCTTCCTTCCGAGCGGAGGGAGAAAACCGGGATGGCACATCCTGCGATGCGTGGAGCCGGCAGAGCGAAAAAGACTTCTGCTTCGGGCACGATATAGGTTTCGCCCCGTTGCAGAGGGCGGGTGTGGAATATCCGGTTGGGGCGTGCCTCCCATTCAACCACTGCACCTGTCTTGATGCTGACAGCCACGAACTTGTATTCGAATGGTGTCTGCAAGGTTGAGGCATCGAGCGTGATCTGCCAAACGTTCGGCTGGATTTCGGTCATCCTCAGCGGACGGCAATACTCCCAGTTTCCCAGGGCGCTGCAGCTTCCGATAAGCCCGAGTGCCTGCTCTTTCGGAGTCAGTCCGGGGCAGAGCGCACGGAAGGTGATGCAGTTGCCCACCTTGTCGGGAAGCACGTTGGGGCGGCACGGGGTTGGCTGCATGCTGTTGAAAGCCGAGCTGTAGCGGAAAGCGTCGCCTGGCAGATCTCTCCAGCAGTCGTCGACTGCGTAATGAGTCTGCTGTGCGTTTCCTGAGTAAAACGAGTGGGGGATCATTCCCAGTTCTTTCCGTATGATTTTACCGTCGCGTACCACGCAGTAGCGGTAAGTGATGAGTTGTCCTTCAGTCGGATTCGTGTAATAGCATTCGCCCCGCCATTCTATTCCGTCGCGTGTAGAAAGCTCTATAATGTTGAGTCTGTCGTCGTTCAGTATAACGCTTAGACTTTCTCCCCATAGAGTCCGGTACTGGATGTGGAAAGTTAGTTTCATATTTTTCTGAGGTATTGAAGGTTTGTTTTATATGTGATTGTTCAAAAATAATGAATTTAGTTGACAATTCTTTTTTATGGGGCGTAAAATATAAAACGAAAATCTTGCAAATCCGCTTTGTGGATGCCTGTACGGCCTTTCTGCCGGAATTAAAATATAAAGGGAAAAGTGTGCGCATAAAAAAATCCGGAAGCAGGCTTCCGGATTTTTGCTCTCTTTTGCAAGATGCGAGAGGCTTTACGTGTAAGTATTAAGTGAGTATTAAAAGTCGCTTTTATGCGTCGATGTTCGCATAAGTAGCGTTCTTTTCGATAAATTCCCGGCGGGGAGCCACATCGTCACCCATCAGCATCGAGAAGATGTAGTCGGCATCAGCCGCATTTTCGATGTGCACCTGTTTCAGGATGCGTGTTTCCGGATTCATGGTCGTTTCCCACAGCTGTTCCGGATTCATTTCACCCAAACCTTTGTACCGCTGGGTGCGGATGCCTTGTTCGTTTCCTTCGCCGTATTTCTGGATGAATGCCTGGCGGGCTTCGTCCGTATAGCAGTATTCGCTGATTTTTCCCTTGGTGCATTTATACAGGGGAGGAGTTGCGATATATAGATGCCCTTCCTGGATCACTTCGGGCATATAGCGGTAGAATAGCGTCATGATCAGCGTATCGATGTGCGAGCCGTCGACATCGGCATCGGTCATGATGATCACCTTGTTGTAGCGTAATTTTTCGATATTCGCCTTCTTGCTGTCTTCTTCTCCGTCTACGCCGAAGCGGACGCCCAGCGCCTGAATGATGTTGTTCACCTCGTCGCTTTCGAATGCCTTGTGCCACATCGCTTTTTCTACGTTGAGGATTTTTCCTCTCAGCGGGAGGATGGCCTGGAACTGACGGCTGCGTCCCTGTTTTGCCGAGCCGCCTGCCGAGTCACCTTCGACAAGGAACAGTTCGCATTCTTCGGGGTTTCGGCTGGAGCAGTCGGCCAGTTTTCCCGGCAAGCCGCCTCCGCCCATCGGGCTTTTGCGCTGCACCGACTCGCGTGCCTTGCGTGCCGCGATGCGTGCCGTTGCCGCAAGAATCACCTTGTCGACAATCGTCTTGGCCTCTTTCGGATGCTCCTCCAGGTAGTTTGTCAGCGCTTCGCCTACCGCCTGGTTCACGGCTCCGCTCACCTCGTTGTTGCCGAGCTTCGTCTTGGTCTGCCCCTCGAACTGAGGTTCTGCCACCTTTACCGAGATTACGGCAATCAGCCCTTCGCGGAAGTCTTCGCCCGAAATCTCCACCTTTGCTTTTTCCAGAGCCTTGCTCTCTTCGGCATATTTCTTCAGTACGCGGGTCAGCGCCGTGCGGAAACCAGCCTCATGCGTGCCGCCTTCGATGGTGTTGATGTTGTTTACGTATGAATGGAGGTTCTCGCGGAATCCCGTATTGTACATGATGGCGCATTCGATGGGCACGCCCTGCTTTTCGGTGTTCAGGTAAATCACGTCGTCGATGAGCGGCGTATTGTTCGAGTTCAGGTAGCGCACGAACTCCTTCACTCCTTCCTCAGAGTGGAACACGTCGTGCTTGAACGAGCCGTCCTCTTCCTTCACGCGCTTGTCGGTGAGCGTGATGGTGATGCCCTTGTTCAGGTATGCCAGCTCGCGCATGCGGGCTTCGAGTATGTTGTACTTATATTCTGTGGTGGTGAAGATGCTTCCGTCCGGCCAGAAAGTCTGCCGGGTGCCCGTGATGTCGGTCGTTCCCACTTCCTTTACTGCGTAGAGCGGTTTTCCGCATTCGTATTCCTGCTGGTATATCTTTCCGTTGCGGAACACGTTTGTGGTCATGTGGGTTGAGAGCGCGTTCACGCACGACACGCCCACACCGTGCAGACCTCCCGACACCTTATAGGAGCCTTTGTCGAACTTTCCTCCGGCATGAAGCACGGTCATGACAACTTCGAGCGCCGACTTCTTTTCCTTCTGGTGGAAGTCGACAGGTATGCCTCGTCCGTTGTCCTGAACGGTGATTGAGTTGTCTTCGTTGATGGTTACTTCTATATGGGTACAATATCCGGCGAGGGCTTCGTCGATTGAGTTGTCCACCACCTCGTAAACCAGGTGGTGCAAACCTTTTTCACTGATATCTCCGATATACATTGCGGGGCGTTTCCGGACGGCTTCCAGCCCTTCCAGCACCTGGATGCTGCTGGCCGAATAATTGTTTCCTCCGCTCTTCATCTGTTCTTCACTCATTGTTAATTAGGTCTATGTTTTTAAGCGTTCAAAGTTACGAAAAATATTGGAGAAAACCGCAGGCTGAAGGTTTTAAAAAACACGAAAAGCCCTTGTGCTCTTAGCGGTTCTGCAAACGCAAAAAGGCCGGATTGATAAATCCAGCCTAGATATCTTTGTAGTAATGGTGTGTTAAGCCAGCTTGCTGATGTGCTTAGCCAATTTTGACTTCAAGTTGGCCGCCTTGTTCTTGTGGATGATGTGGCGGTTAGCCAGCTTGTCCAGGATCTTCTGTACACTCGGATACATTGCTACAGCTTCTGTCTTGTCTGTAGTGGCGCGAAGTTTTCTTACAGCATTACGCATTGTCTTGGCATAATATCTGTTGTGCAGTCTTCTCTTCTCAGCTTGTCTGATTCTTTTGATAGATGATTTGTGATTTGCCATCTCGACTAATCTTTAAATATGTTCTTGATTTTGTTTGTTTATGTAGCCCGTGGGGGAATCGAACCCCCCTTTCAAGAATGAAAATCTTGCGTCCTAACCGATAGACGAACGGGCCATCCTAGCCTTTCGGGAAGACTCCCGGAAGTAGCGAGGGTATATGCCTCTCGTTTGCGGATGCAAAGGTAGGAAGTTTTTTCTTTCCTCCAAAATATTTGAGGATTTTTTTTATCCGTTTGTATGTTGGCGGCCTATAAATCTGTGCCGTATGCCTGCCAGGCATGTTTTTTCTTGTGGGGCAGGACATTGTTTATCGGGCGATTGTTCGTATATTTGCGGGTGCGTATGGGGCGGATGAGCGGCCGCTTGCGGTGCCTTTCCGGCAGAGCCGAAGATTCCCGGCGGCATAAGTCTGCCTCTTCACTGCAGTGAGGAGAACGTATCACTGCAGTGAAGACATCGTATTGCTCCAGTGAAGAGATCGTATCACTCCAGTGAAGAGGTGTCTTTAGCGCGGAATCTTGAAAATTTCTTATAGGTAATGTTGCAGAAATTGCATGGAGTTGTGCTGTATGTGGTGAAATACAGCGACAAGTCGAACATCGCACACATATATACCGAGCAGGACGGGCAGGTTTCTTTTCTGATTCCCGCTGTCCGCCGTTCGCGCAAGTCGGCGGTCAATCCGGTTCTGTTCCGCCCGTTCTCGCTGGTGGAGATTGAAGCGGACATACGCCTCAAGTCCGGCCTGCATCCCATCCGCGAGGCAAGAATCTGGTATCCGCTCGACAGCCTGCCCTATCATCCTTATAAGATGGGCATATCCATGTTTCTTGCCGAGTTTCTGTACCGCACGTTGCAGGAAGAAGACGGCAATGCCTCTCTGTTCGCCTATCTGGTGAATTCCATTCGCTGGCTCGATGCTTGCGGCCGTGACTTTTCTAATTTCCATCTGGTCTTTCTCCTCCGCCTGACCCGCTTTCTGGGCTTTTATCCCAATCTGGACGATTATGTTTCCGGATGTTGCTTTGACTTGCTGAACGCCTGTTTTGTAGACGGGACGCCGTCGCACGGGCTTTTCCTTTCCGCTGAAGAGTCTTCCAGAATCATTAATCTGATGCGCATGAATTATGAAACGATGCGTCTGTTCGTTATGAGCCGGAATGAGCGCAACCGCTGCCTGGACGTTATCGTAGCGTATTACCGTCTTCACTTGCCTGCCTTTCCGGAACTGAAGTCGCTTTCTGTGCTGAAGGAGCTTTACGGCTGATAAAAGACAGAGGGCGCAGAATGTGATTGCTCATGCATTCTGCGCCCTCTGCGCCAGCTTTTGTCTGGAAACTTATCCGAGCAGTTCCTTTACTTTGGCCGAGATGGCCCGTCCCTCTGCCAGTCCGGCGAGTTCTTTGGTTGCCACTCCCATCACTTTGCCCATATCTTTTCCGCCGGTAGCCCCTACGCGGGTGATGATGTCTTTCAGTCTGGCCTCCAGTTCCTCGGCCGAAAGCTGTTTCGGCAGGTAGGTTTCAATAACCCGTACCTGTGCCATTTCTTCTTCCGCCAGCTCCTGGCGTCCGGCCTGCATGTATCCTTCGGCAGAGTCTTTCCCTTGTTTCACCAGTTTCTGCATCAGTTTCAGTGCCGTTTCGTCGCTGAGCGTGTCGTTGGCTCCCGGAGCGGTTTTGGCTTCCAGAAAAACTTTCTTTACATTGCGCAAGGTTTCCAGTCTTACCTTGTCTTTTGCCTTCATGGCTTCCTTGATATCATTGCTGATCTGGTCAAATAAATCCATAGTGTTTTGAGTTTGTTTTAAAAAAATATTTTCTGTGGGTCGGAAGAGTCTTCGCTGCTACCCGATTCTGCGGGAGGCATTTCTTCTATGTTGGCTTTAGACTTGATGCTGTCCAGCGCCTTCTTGGTCCGGTTGTAGGTCGGCGTTGTTTCAACTACGCTGATGATGTCATCATTGTCCAGATCCTCTTGTGAGAATATGTAAATCTTGAGGTCTTTTTTTCTTCTGTCGTTTTCCAGCATGCCCTTGTAGACATTGGCCCGTCTGGTAGTGTTGCTGTCTTCCCTTTGCTGCTGTTCTGCCAGTCTTCTCTGTTCTTCCGCGCTGTGCTTTTGCGCAACGGCTTCCATGCCCGGCACGTCCTTTATTCCGAATCCTGTGGCAAGGATGGTAAATTTGATCTTGTCGCCCAGCTTTTCGTCGGTATAAAGTCCCCATTTGGTTTCGACATATCTCTCGAAGCGGCTCATGAACTCGTGGATTTCATCCATTTCGCCCATCATCAGTTCGCTGCTCGGGTTATAAGTGATCACGAAGAGCACTTTTTTTGAGTTGAAGATGTCGTTGTTGTTCAGCAGCGGGGAGTTGAGCGCATCGGTTATGGCCTGGCTGACCCGGTTCTCTCCTTCTCCGTATCCTGTGCTCATGATGGCCACGCCTCCGTCTTTCAGGACAGTTTGCACGTCGTTGAAGTCAAGGTTTATCTCACCCTTGAGCGTGATGATTTCCGCGATGCTCTTTGCAGCCACAGACAGCGTGTCATCGGCTTTCCCGAATGCGTTTTTCACGCTCAGGTCAGAGTACACGTGCCGCAGGCGTTCGTTGTTGATGACGAGCAGTGCGTCCACGTTTTTGCTCATTTCTTCCACGCCGTCGAGTGCCTGGTCGATTTTCCGGTATCCTTCAAACAGGAAAGGAATCGTGACGATGCCTACGGTAAGAATGCCCATATCCTTTGCGGTCTTGGCGATGACGGGAGCGGCTCCGGTTCCCGTACCTCCTCCCATTCCGGCCGTAATGAATGCCATGCGGCATCCGTCGCTCAGCATTTCCTTGATGTCGTCCATGCTTTCTTCGGCTGCAGCACGCCCTCTGTCAGGCTTGTTCCCGGCTCCCAAGCCTTCGCTTCCCAACTGGAGTTTGTGGAGGACGGGCGATTCGTTCAGAATCTGCTTGTCTGTGTTGCAGACTACGAATGTGACATCGTGTATGCCTTCTTTATACATGTGGTTGACAGCATTTCCTCCTCCGCCGCCAACGCCGATCACTTTGATTATATGTAGAAAATCCTTTTCAAAATCGAAAGGCACTCTTTTTTCTTCTGGCATAAGAATATCGTTTATTTAAAATCAATAATTGGTTAAATCATTCGTCCAACAAGTCTTTTGAGATTTTGTTGGCTCCGTCCGAAAACTTGTTGGCTCTGTCTTCCAGAAAGTCCTTCAGCTTGTCGACAAACGTTTTCGGCTTTTTGCTCATCTTCTTTTTCAGTTCGTCAATTTCCTCCTGCTTTTCGCTGACATTCATTTCGATGGCAAGTTCAAGCTGTTCTTGCGCCTTGTCATATTTGTTCTTGCTCAGGTATTTTCTGGTTTCTTCCAGCAGCGCTTCGCATTCTTTCACTTTTTGAAGGCGGAGAGCTTCTTCCTTTCTCTTTGCTTCTGCTTCCTTTCTTCTTCTTTCCTCTTCTTCCTGCCTCCTCTTTTCTTCCTCCATCTCCTGCTGGGATTTCAAGTCATTGCCTGTTCCGGAGAAGAGTTCTGCAGATTTCGTGGGATCGATTTTGCAGCAGTTGTCCTTTCCGGCAGAAAGCACTCCGATGATTGTGTTGCACGTGCCGTCGTTGGGGAGTTCTTCGCTGTTTTCCAGCGAAATCTTGCTTCCTTTGGCTATGCGGACCTTGTCGCTGTGCATCGTTTGTCTGAACGCTTCATCGATGTTGGGCATGTTGGCTCCTCCGCCTGTGATGACGATGCCGGCCAGCAGCTTGTCGCTGTAGTGCGAGAACTTGATCTGGTTTTCGACATTCAGGATGATTTCCTTGATACGCGCCTCGACGATTTCTTCCAGCTCTGCGGCCTTGATGCTCGTCTGGTCGTCCAGTGAGTAGGTGATGTCGTTTTTCTCGCCCTCTTTCGGAGCCTCTGTGTAGGCGCTCGCAAACCTCAGTTTCAGTTCTTCTGCGTCTTCTTCATCGATTTGCTTGTCGCTGCTGATATCTTTCGTCACGTTGTTGCTTCCCAGCGGGATTACGGCAAGATGCCGCAATATGTTGTTCTTGTATATGGCAACAGTTGTGGTTTCCGCTCCCAGGTCAACCAGTGCGCATCCCGAACGTCTTTCATCGCTGGTGAGTACAGCTTCTGCCGTTGCCACCGGCGAAATGATATATCCCGCGATTTCGCATTTGGCCAGCTTGAAGCATTGCTTTATTTTGTCTTTCAGCGTCCGCCGTGCGATGATGTTCAGGTAATGGCCTTCGATGCTGTCTGTAGAAATTCCCACGGGATCGATACGCAGTTCTTTCCCTATCAGGTATTCTTGAGGCACTACTTCCAGGATATCTTTGTCCGGCAGAGCCATTTCTCTGTTTGCCTTCATCATGGAGTCGGTGAGCGCCAATGAAATCTTCGTTTCATCGTTGAATTGTCTGAAGACGCGGTTTTCAACGCTGTACATTGATTTTCCTCCAATCCCTACATAAGCCTTCTTGATTGATGCGCCAAGCTGTTCTTCAAGGCTTCTGATGATTGATGTGAGGCATTGCAGGGTTTTGTCTGAATTATAGATGACACCTTTTCTTATACAGTCGGAAGAGTGTTCGCTGGCATGCGCGAGAATCTGAATGCATCCGTCGGCCCTTTTCCTTCCTGCCAGGCCGATGATTTTTGTTGATCCCAGTTCGATTGCTACTATAAAGTCTGTTACTGCCATATCTTATTTCTCTTTTTTTGTTCCGATAATCTGGTTTTTGAATTCTATGCTTATGCGCTGGTACTTATTCCAACCGACATGATTCAACGCTTTTTCATAAAACGTTTGCAATTTACTGAATTTTTTGTCATAATCTTCAGCTTTTCCTAAAAAAAGAATGTGGTTGCCTACTCTTGGCACAATTTCTATCTCTTTTTGCGGAGTAATGTTGATTTGTTCTACCTGCGCCTTCCAGAACGGGTTGTCCTGAAGGTATTTGCCGAGTGCAAAGAGTTCGCCTTTCGCAAACTTTTTGTCGATGAACCCTGTGGCTACAGCTACGTGCACCGGCTGGCTCAGGACAGACATGATTTCGCCTTTGTTGTCGATGTAGTAGTTGTCCCCATTGTCGCTCATTATGCGCAGCAGGGGTATGCGCTGCCTGATGTCAATATTGACTTTATTGCCTGATGTCAGATAGCATTGCGCTTCGCTGACGAACGGGTATTTTGCTATGGTTTCTTCAAGAAGTCGTACGTTGATGCTCCCTGCAGGTTTTCCCTGTGGCAGCAGTCTTTTAGATTTCAGCAGCTCTTCAATACCTTTTTTCGTGACAAAGTTATAGTTGACGCTGTCTTCCACAGTCAGTTCTATACCCTCGCAAATCTTGTCGTCCGGTTTGCGGTTGAACAGGGTAACAGCTACTACAATGTAGCATGAAACCGCCAGCATCACAAATATCAGAAGAATCCGTTTTATCATCTGTCTTTTAATAGTTCATAGATTTGTGGAACATAATTGTCGATATCGCCTGCTCCCAATGTGATGAGCACCTCAATCTTCCGGGCTTTCAGCACGTCAAGCAGTTCTTCTTTTGTACACATCGTCTTTTCTATGCCCGGACGCAGGTTGTCATAAATCAGTTTGCTGGTAACTCCGGGGAGAGGCTGCTCTCGGGCCGGATAGATATCAAGCAGAATCACCTCGTCGAGCAGAGAAAGACTGTCGGCAAACTCTTTGTAGAAGTCACGTGTGCGCGTATACAGGTGAGGCTGGAATACGGCTGTCACCTTTTTGTCGGGATAAAGCATCCTGACGGACTTTACGCTCTGGCTTATCTCGGCCGGATGATGAGCATAGTCGCTCAGAAATACAATCCTGTCATTCTTTATCTTGAAGTCGAATCTTCTGTCTACTCCTTTGAATCCGGGCATGGCAGCCTTTATTTCTTCAGCCGTTGCGCCTGCTATTTGTGCCAGCGCCATTGCTGCCACTCCATTTTCAATGTTTACATAAACCGGCACTCCAAGACGGATGTCTGCAATATTTCCCAAAGGGGATATGTAGTCGAACATGATTTCACCGTTCCCGATACGTATATTCTCGGCATGGAAATCTCCTTCTGTTGCCGAATAGGTATAAACCGTTACTCCCGGCTGTACGTCGGGTTGCAGGTCGATACCTTTCTTTATAATAAGACAGCCGTCTTTCCGGATAAGTGACGTGTATTTGCGAAAGCTTTCCAGATAAGCTTCATGCGTGCCATATATGTCCAGATGGTCAGAGTCGGTGGCAGTGATGACCGTTGCATACGGAGTAAGCCAATGGAAGGAGCGGTCGAATTCGTCGGCTTCAATTACAACGTATCTGCTGTCTGAAAGCAGAAGGTTTGTCCCGTAATTCTTTGATATGCCTCCCAGAAAGGCATTGCATCCCACATGTGAACGGTCTATGAGGTAAGCCGCCATGGTTGAAGTGGTTGTCTTCCCATGAGTGCCCGCCACACATATTCCTTTTTCGGTGCGGGTCAGCATTCCCAATACCTGTGCGCGTTTGTGGATTTCAAACTTGTTGTCTTGAAAATAACAGAGTTCTTTATGTTCTGCCGGTATGGCCGGAGTATAGACCACCAGGGTTGAAGATGTATCTCTGAAATCTTCAGGAATCAGCGATACGTTTTCTTCATAGTGGATATCTGCTCCTTCTTCCTGAAGTTTGTGCGTAAGCTCGCTTGGCGTTTTGTCGTAGCCGGCCACTTTCTTTCCTTTTGAAAGAAAGTATCTTACGAGTGCGCTCATTCCGATTCCGCCTGCACCGATGAAATATACCGCTTTTATTGAATTAATGTCCATGTTCTTCTTTATATTTTAATGCCAGTTTGCATACCTCTTCGGCTATGACATCCGCCGAATTTTTGAAAGCCAGCCTGGTGATGTTTGTACTAAGTCTTTTCAGGGTGTCCGGTTCGTTCACGGCGCGTATGGCCGTATCGATCAGTTTCTCTTCCGCTTCGCTGTCCTTTATGTAGAGGGCTGCTTCCTTGTTTACCAATGCCAGTGCATTTTTAGTCTGGTGATCCTCTGCCACATTGGGTGAGGGAACCAGTATAACCGGTTTCCCCAACAGACAAAATTCAGAAATAGATCCGGCTCCTGCACGGCTGATGACAAGATCAGCAGCAGAGTAGGCGGCGGCCATGTCTGATATGAAGTCTGTGGTATGCAGCATAGGCATGCTGCCGGCTTCTTTTACGGCAGCCTTGGCTTCTTCAATGTATATTTTGCCAGTCTGCCATATAAACTGTACATCTGACTGCCTGATTTTGTTCAAACTGTGCATGACGCAGTTGTTGATGGTGCGCGCTCCCAGGCTTCCTCCGACAATCAGGATTGTTTTCTTCTGCGGGTCCAGGCCGAACATGCGTGTGGCTTCGCTTTTGTTTATCTTTTCGTCAAGCAAGTTCTGCCGGACCGGATTTCCTGTCAGGATAATCTTGTCTTTTTCGAAGAAGCGTTCCATTCCTTCATAGGCGACGCATATTTTCTTCGCACTTTTTGCAAGAAGCTTGTTGGTAACGCCTGCATATGAGTTCTGTTCCTGTATTAAGGTCGGAATACCTGCTGCTGCGGCTGTCTTCAGCGTTGGTCCGCTTGCATACCCGCCGACGCCTACGGCTGCATCCGGCTTGAAGTCTTTGATGATCTTCTTTGCCATTCGTTGGCTTCGGAAAAGTTTGATGAGGACGCTGACGTTCTTCAGCAGATTCTTCCGGTTGAATCCGGCGACAGGCAGTCCGATAATCTTGTAGCCTGCAGCAGGGACACGTTGCATTTCCATTCTGCCTGATGCCCCTACGAAAAGAATTTCAGAGTCAGGGTGTTTCTTTCTGATGGCATTGGCTATTGATATTGCAGGGAAGATGTGTCCTCCTGTTCCTCCTCCGCTTACTATAATGCGCAAACTGTTCTTTTCCATAATTGTTGTATTATTCACTACAAATTTACAAAAAGAAGTTCGAATGTTCTTTAGACAATTGTATATTTATGCTTCAAACCGGCTGTCCGGCGTTTGCGTCCTGATTTTCCGGTGCTACAGGTTCCGCATTCTGCTCAGGCTGTATGCCGAGGGTTTGCTGTTCTTCTTTCAGCCTCTGCTGTTCGTTTGCATATTTGCTTATGCTGAGAATCATTCCTATATAGATACAGTTGATAAGGGTAGAAGTTCCTCCTTTGCTTATTAACGGCAGAGGCTGTCCGGTGACCGGCATGATTCCCACCGCAACCAGCATATTGAACAAAGCTTGTATGACAAGCAGTATGCCGATTCCCATGATAAGAAACATGTGATAAGGCTTGTCGCACTTGTTGGCGATCTTGCCGATTCGCATGAGCAGAAGAATATAAAGCAGGGCTACGAATGCTCCTCCTATCAGTCCCATCTCTTCGATGATAATGGCATAAATAAAATCGGAGTAGGCCTGCGACAAGAAATCACGCTGGACGCTGTTTCCCGGACCTTTCCCGAGGATGCTGCTTGTCGCGATTGCTATATTGGCATGTGCAACCTGTGCGTCATTGTTCAAGTCATATTGGGCAGCGGGAATCTGTTCGTTGTTTGAGAAGTCGCTGATACGTTCTTTCCATGTGATTGGGCGTTCGATGCCAATCGCTTTCCATGCGCTGGCGGGAACACACCAGATGACACTGAAGGCAAGAATAATTCCTATGATCCCGATGCCGGTCAGCTTAGCCATCTGTTTGAACGGGATTCGGGCTACAAGCATCAGAACATAAACAGATACCGCCAGCAGGACCGCTGTCGAAAGGTTTTCGGTGATGATCAGTGCACAAGTTCCTCCCGTAACGCCAAGAATGAATCTGAACGCTTTTTTGTCTTCTCCATTTTCTGTGTACATTTTGCTCAGAATGAATGCGACGGTAACGATGGTTGCCATCTTTCCCAGTTCCGACGGCTGAAATTGGATGATGCCCAGATCAATCCAGCGTTTGGCTCCATTGGTGGCGATTCCCATGATCAGCACGATGGCAAGCAATATCCATGAAATGGGGAGAAGTACAATAAATGTTTTGAACCATCTGCAAGGGATATTGTGGACGATCCATACCACAAAAACTCCGACCAGCAGCATGGTCAGATGATTCGTTATCGGTGCCCAGTGATCTCCGGTCTTGAAAGACAGGGTGCTTGACGCACTGAACACTTCGATAATCGAGATCAGGCACAAGAACAGGAAAATAATCCATACAGCCTTGTCGCCTTTGAAGAAATTCTTTAACAGATCCATTGTATTGTCAGTGATGTTTACAGGTTTCTAACACATTCCTTGAACTGTTCGCCCCGGTCTTCGTAGCTTTTGAACAGGTCGAAGCTTGCGCAGCACGGACTCAGCAGAACCGTTTCTCCCGGTTTTGCCATGCTGTAAGCGGCATCAACGGCATCTTTCATGCTTTGCACATCGGCTGTCGGCAGGCCGAAACTGTCGAAGAATGCGTGCAGTTTTTCGTTGTGAAGTCCCAGAAATATCAGTCCGGTGCATTTTTCTTTTACCAGATCTGCTATTTCGTTGTAATCGTTCCCTTTATCTTTTCCTCCAAGAATCAGAATTGTTTTAGTCTTCATGCTTTGAAGCGCATACCAGCATGAATTTACATTGGTGGCTTTGGAGTCGTTGATATAGTCTACCCCTCTAACCCGGGCCACCTTTTCCAGTCTGTGTTCAACCCCTTTGAAGTCTTTCAGCGCTTCGCGGATGCATTCTTTCCGGATGCCTGCGATGTTTGCGGAAATTCCTGCTGCCATTGAGTTGAACAGGTTGTGGGTTCCGGTCAAAGCCAGTTCCTCTTGCTCCATGTTGAATGCAATCGGCCGGGTGAAACAAACTTTGTTCTCTTCTGAAAAAGCAGCCAGTCCGTCTTCCTTCTTCTCTGCGAACGGGAAATAGCGTCCGTGTATGCCATATTTGTGCAGCTCGCGCTGTATGATAGGGTCATCGTTCCAGAATACAAATGCGTCGTCATCCGTCTGGTTTTGTATGATGCGGAACTTGGCATCCACGTAATTCTGCATCTCATAGTTGTAACGGTCCAGATGGTCGGGAGTTATGTTCATGAGCACGGCGATGTTGGCATGGAACTTATACATGTTGTCGAGCTGGAAGCTGCTTAGTTCAATTACATAGTAATCGTAGTTGCATTCAGCCACCTGGTATGCCAGACTTTGCCCAATGTTTCCTGCCAGTCCCACGTTCAGGCCCGCTTTCTTGAAGATATGATAAATCAGTGAGGTCGTAGTGGTTTTTCCGTTGCTTCCCGTGATGCAAATCATTTTGGCATCCGTGTATCTTCCGGCAAATTCTATTTCAGAGATGACAGGTATGCCCTTTGCTTTCAGTTTTAGAATTAGCGGCGCATCGTTCGGAATGCCCGGACTCTTGATCGCTTCATCCGCATTCAGAATCAGTTCCTCTGTGTGTCCGCCTTCTTCCCATGGGATGTTCCTTTCGTCAAGCATCTGCTTGTATTTGTCCTTGATGAGGGAAGCGTCGGAAACAAACGTTTCAAATCCTTTTTTCTGTGCCAGGACAGCGGCTCCTGTACCGCTTTCTCCGGCTCCTAATATGACAATTCTTTTTGCCATGGCTTTTTACCTTATCTTTAAAGTTATAATAGTTATCGCTGCCAGTACAATGGTTACAATCCAGAAGCGGACTGTAATTTTTGATTCGTGAAATACGCTTTGCGGGCGTGTGAACATATAGGTACAGTTCGGGTCAAGCTGCGCCATTGTTGTGCGGAAGTGATCGTGGATGGGCGTGCGCTTGAAGATGCGCTGTCTTTTTCCATGCTTCTTGCCGTACTGGAAATACTTTACTTGCAGAATGACTGAGAGATTCTCCACCAGAAAGACCCCGCAGAGAATCGGAATCAGCAGTTCTTTATGGATGATAATGGCGAAAACGGCTATAATGCCCCCAATGGTAAGGCTTCCGGTATCGCCCATGAACACTTGTGCTGGAAATGCATTGTACCATAAGAAACCGATCAGCGCCCCGATGAATGCGCAGATGAAGATAACCAGTTCTTCGCTGCCCGGGATGTACATGATATTCAGGTATTGCGCATATTCAATATGGCTTGATACATAAGCCAGTATGCCGAGCGTGACTCCCATGATGGCCGAATTTCCAGCCGCCATTCCGTCCATGCCATCGTTGAGATTGGCTCCGTTTGATACGGCTGTGACGACAAAGATTGTGACAAGTACGAATACAATCCACCCTGCAGCCTGTGTATGCTTTCCCATGAATCCCACGAAATCCGCATAATCCAGGTTGTTGTTCTTGAAGAACGGTATGGTCGTTTTCGTTGATTTTTCATCCTGGTTTTTATGCACAACGTCTACCACCCGTCCGTCTTGCTGTATCTCGATGTTTTCTCTGATCACCACATCGGGGCTCAAGTAGAGGGTGAGTCCGACAATCAGTCCCAGACCGACCTGTCCGATAATCTTGAATTTGCCGTGCAGACCTTCCTTGTCTTTCCGGAACACTTTGATGTAATCATCCAGAAATCCCAGCGTGCCGAGCCATATGGTGGTTATCAGCATCAGAATCATGTAGATGTTGTGGAGCTTGCCCAGCAGCAGGCATGGAATGAGTATGGCCACGATAATGATGATTCCTCCCATTGTAGGCACTCCCACCTTGTTGACGTTGAACGGATCAATGGATGCGTCACGTTGCGTTTCGGTGATCTGCTTCCTTTTCAGCATATTGATGAAATACTCTCCGAAGATTGCCGAAATCAGCAGGGCAAAGATGATTGCCATCAATGAACGGAATGACACGTAGCCGAACATACGCGCCCCCGGAAAATTGATCTGCTCCAGGTATTGAAATAAATAATATAGCATGTCTATCCAAAAATCGCTTTACCGTTAATACTTTTCGTTGCTGAAAATGTCTTTTAAAACCTCTTTGTCATCAAAGTGGTGCTTTACCCCCTTTATTTCCTGGTAATTCTCGTGTCCTTTTCCGGCAATCAGAATCACATCTCCGGGTTCCGACAGCATGCAGGCCGTGCGGATCGCTTCTTTTCTGTCGGCAATGCTGAGCACTTTTCTGCTGTCATCCTTGTCAAGGCCGGCCAGCATGTCGTTGATGATATCCTGAGGCTCCTCGAAACGCGGGTTGTCTGATGTAATGATGACCTTGTCGCTGCGTCTTGCCGATTCTTTTGCCATCAGCGGCCGTTTGCCTTTGTCGCGGTTTCCGCCCGCTCCTACGACGGTGATTACTTTTCCTCTTCCTCTGAGCACTTCGTGGATTGTGTCGAGGACATTTATCAGAGCGTCAGGCGTATGTGCATAGTCAACGATGGCGGTATATCCTTTGGGGGACCTCAATGCGTCAAACCGTCCGGAAACAGGATGGAGTGTGCTGAGCAGCAGCAATACGTCCTCAGGCTTCTTGCCCAGGATACAGGCAGCGCCGTAAACGGCCAGCAGGTTGGATGCATTGAAGCGTCCGATAAACTGCACGTTCACTTCGCGGTTATTGATGTCCATCAGCATGCCGTCAAATCCATCCTCAAGAACTTTGCCCTTGAAGTCGCAAAGCGTTCTGAGCGAATAGGAGTATACTTTTGCCTTTGTATTCTGAACCATGACCATACCGTTTCTGTCATCGGCATTTGTCAGGGCGAAAGCCGTTTTAGGCAATCCGTCGAAGAATGCCTTTTTTGCCTTCAGGTAGTTTTCGAATGTTTTGTGATAGTCCAGATGGTCGCGGGTGATGTTCGTGAAGATGCCTCCGGCGAACCGCAGCCCTCCGATACGTTTTTGGGCTATCGAGTGCGAGCTGACTTCCATGAAGGCATATTTGCAGCCTTCATCTGCCATGCGTCCCAGCAGTTTGTTCAGCGTGATAGGGTCGGGTGTCGTATGGTCGGTAGGTATGGCTTCTCCGTCGATATAATTGCATACCGTGGAGATAAGTCCGACCTTATAGCCGAATTTTCTGAACATATTATATAATAAGGTAGCGATTGTCGTTTTCCCGTTTGTTCCGGTTACGCCTATGAGGTCGAGTTTTGAGGTGGGATCGCCGAAGAAGTGAGTCGCCAGTTTCCCTACCGCCTCTTCGGTGTCGGCCACCTGGACATAAGTGACGTTGCTGTCCGGGGAATCAGGCAGATTTTCGCACACTACGGCCGATGCACCGTTTCCGACAGCTTTGGCTATATAGGCGTGGCCGTCTGTCTGCGTACCTTTGACGGCAACGAACAGATTGCCGGCCTTGACATTACGCGAATCTATTTCGATGCCTGTTATATCCTTTCCGGCATCTCCAAGTATTGTCTTTATCGTAATCGCTTTGAGGATCTCTTTCAGTTCCATTTCTTTAGTTTTTAAGTGTCAGTGTAATTGTTTGTCCTTTGCGCAAGTATGAGCCGGGCGCGATGCTTTGAGCCGTAACCTTTCCCATTCCCGAAAGCCGGACATGCAGGCCCTTGCTTTCGAGCAGGTAGACAGCGTCCTTTGCCCCCATTCCTTTTACGTCCGGGACAAGCTGTTTGTTGTAGGCCGTCTGTTTCAGGTCGGCGTAATTGGTGGTATTTACGGCTTTGCCCCATATAGGCGCATTGCTTGCAGGTATCGAGCTGCTGTTGCTGTTTATGTTCAGTGCCTGAAGCACTTGTGCGGCTTCACCTATATCTCCGTTTTTGATGTCGGGGATCAGGATTGCGGCAGAATCCTTTGCATTGCTCAGGTCAATGTACAGATGTTTGGCGTAGATCCGTTCGGCGATGCGGCTGAACACACTTCCTGCCTGTACGCCTCCCGAAGGATATCCGCCGGGATCTTCGATAGATACAATGCAGCTGTACTGAGGGTTTTCCGAAGGGAAGAAGCCGCAGAAGCTGACGAGATATTTGGTCTTTCCGCTTTTATACCCTTTGGTTCCTTGTGATATTTGCGCTGTTCCGGTTTTTCCAGACACATGAAACTGCTTGCTTCCGGCCTGTTTGGCAAGTCCTTCGGCAACCACTTTCTGCAGCATGGTCCGGATTTGCTCCAATGTCTTGTCGGAACAGATTTTCGGGTTGACGATCTCTGTCGGATATTCTTTGATGATTTCTCCGTCTTTTGATATAGCTTCCACGAACTTCGGCTTCACCATTACGCCGTTGTTGGCGATGGCATTGTAGAAGTTCAGCAGATAGATGGGCGGAAACATGGTTTCATAGCCGATACTCATCCATGGGAGAGTTGTCTTTGCGAAATAGCTTCTTTCTTTCGGTCCGCGTATGCGCGGGCTTGCTTCTCCCACGAATCCGAGATTCAGCGGCTTGTCGATGCTCATTCTTCTCAGTCCGTCGATAAACTTCTGCGGGTTGTTTCCGTAAAACCTGTCGATGATTGTCGATACGCCCACGTTCGACGAATATCCAAGGATGTGCGTGACATCGATTTTCCCGTATCCTCCATGATGCCAGTTCCAGTCCTTCATATTGCTTCCGTGCATGTTGACGATGCCGTTTCCCGTATCCACCACATAGTCGGGAGTGATATATCCGTCTTCGAGCGCCACCATGATGGAGGCCGTCTTGAAGGTTGATCCGGGTTCCATCAGGTTGCTTACCGCATCGTTTCTCATTTCATAATAACTGCCGTCATTGCCCCTGCGCATGTTGACGTTGGCTCTGACTTTCCCGGTAGCCACTTCCATGACAATGGCCACGCCGGATTGCGCGTTGAGGTTCTTCAGCTGGTCGACGAGTGCTTTCTCGGCGATATCCTGCATGTCTACGTCAATGGTGGTGATTATGTCGCATCCGTCTACGGGGGGGACATCCACAATGTCTACGTAGGTTCCTCTGACCTTTTGCCTGTGCATGGCACCATCCTTGCCTCTCAAGATAGAGTCGTAAGTAAGTTCAAGTCCGTTTTTTGCTCCCATGGTGGCATCTGCATACACGTCGCCGAGCGTGCGTGCGGCCAGCGAGCCGAAAGGCTTTTTCCGCTGGTTGTATGCCAGTTCGTGGAAGCCTCCCTTGTTCTTGTTCAGGTTGAATACGGGCAGCTTCTTCACTTCCTTGTATTCGATGTATGAGATCCGTTTCGGATAAAGCAAGTAGTTCCGGCTTTTCTTTTTCCTTCCGTTCAGGATGTGCCGTCTGAATTCTTTCGCGCTTTTGTCCGGAAATATCTGGTGCAGCCCTTCGCAGATTTCTGTCAGATGGTTCATGAGCGTCGAATCGTTTCCTGCGTTCTGCGCCGCCACAAAATCCATATAGATTCTGTATTCGGGCAGGCTGCTGGCCATCAGCTTTCCGTCGGACGAGATGATATTTCCCCTTGTGGGCGGAATCTTCTTGGTTTCGCTCACGTAGCGGTCGGCAACCTCCATCCAGTAGCCCTTTTCCGCGAACATGATGATTATGGCTTTGACTATGACGGTTATCACAAGAATCCCCATGATGAAGATGAACCCCGTGTAACGCAGCAATATCTTGTCTTTGTTGGATGTCATTTCTCTGAGTCTTTGATTAAGAACGGTGGTGTGGTTGATGTTTCAAGCGGTGTCCCTTCTGCCGTGATGTATTCTTCGATGCGCGACTGCCTGCTCCGTTCGGTCAGTTCGGACGAAACCGTGAGCGCATCATACTTTATATCGACCAGCTCTCTCTTCAGTTCGTCTATTTCGATCATTTCCTGCTGGCTGGAGTACCGGTTGTCGATGTACACGATGATGAACACCATGACCAGTATGACCAGCGTCGTTTGCCGGCGCATGATGCGTACGAGCAGCTCTCCGCCCATTACCGTTTTCCACGTAACGTGCAGGTCCTGCTTCTGCTGTGTCTTGTCGTCTTGTCTTTCCATGTCTTATAATTTTTCAGCAATTCTGAGTTTTGCGCTTCTTGAACGCGGGTTCCGGCCGGTTTCCTCTTCCGAAGGCGTTATCACTTTGTTGTTGATAAGCCTGAACGGAGTTTTCCGGTTTCCGAAGAAGTCCTGTTCAGCCTTTCCCTCCACGTTTCCGGTTTTCATGATGTTTTTCACCATGCGGTCCTCAAGCGAATGGTAAGTGATGACGGCCAGTCTTCCTCCCGGCTTCAGCGCGTCTGTGGCGGCATACAGCATTTCCTTAAGCGCCTCCATTTCCTGATTCACTTCTATGCGGAGTGCTTGAAACGCTTTGGCAAGCTCTTTCTTTTCTCTTTCCTTTCCGAAAAGCGGTCTGACGATTTCCAGGAAATCATTGATGGTGGCAATGTTTTTTCCCGCTCTTGCCTTGACCAGCGCTGCAGCCAGCTTGCGGCTGTTTTTCAGTTCGCCGTACAGGAAAAACAGATCGGCGAGGCGGTCCTCCTCGTAAGTGTTCACAATGTCGGAAGCCGTCATTCCCGCCCGCTTGTTCATCCGCATGTCGAGCTTTCCGTCGAAGCGGAAAGAAAATCCGCGTTCCGAATCGTCGAAATGATGCGATGAAACTCCCAGGTCGGCCAGAATGGCGTCTACTTCCGGCACGCCGTAATAGCGCAGGAAGTTGTGGAGGTAGCGGAAATTGCTCCGCACAAACGTGAAGCGCCCGTCGTTGATGATGTTCTTTTCAGCGTCGGCATCCTGGTCAAAACTGAACAGGCGGCTTCCTTCTCCCATATTCCGGAGAATCTCCTTTGAGTGCCCTCCTCCTCCGAAGGTTACGTCTACATAAATGCCGCCCGGATGAAGGTTCATGCCCTGTATGCTTTCATGCAGCAAGACAGGTATGTGGTAGGTTGGTTCTGTTCCGTCCATAGTTGCCGTTTTTGTCAATTTTCCACCTTATTATAGAATTGAGCCGTAAAATTAGGCATTTCTATACAATCGGGCACCATTTTTCAGCAAGAAATTTTCCGGAAGTTATCAACACCTTGTCAGTATCCGGACACATCCGTGCCTGGCGGCGGGAAGTGCTGCGGCGTGCCTGGAAATGGCATATTCTCCGGCCTGCGTGAGAGCTTCCCGTGCCGGGGCGACGGCTCGCTTTTTGTGTCCTGCATGTTACGGAAAAAAGAAAAACGATTTTTTTAGGCGTACAAACTGCATTTCTTGTAAGAAAAATGTGTGATTTTTCAAAGAGATGAGTTACATTTGCAGGGTAAATGAAAGAATATGGCTGAGAAATCAATGTTTTTGGTTGATATCGACAAGGTGGTGAGGGAGAAAGCCGGAAAGAAGGCCGATCGCATTCCCCGCTTTCTCATATCATATTTGAAACGGATTGTCCATCAAGATGAAATCAACGCTTTCCTGACGCGCGTGGCCGACAAGACCGGCGTTGACTTCCTGGAAGCCTGTGTGGAATACCTCGACATCAGGCTGGAAGTGGAAGGCATCGAGAATCTGCCCGCCGAAGGGTTGTGCACGTTCGTGTCGAACCATCCGCTGGGCGGGCAAGACGGCATCGCTTTGGGATATATTTTGGGGAAACATTATGGCGGCCGCATCAAATACTTGGTCAACGATCTGCTGATGAACCTGCATGGGCTGGCACCTCTCTGCATTCCGATCAACAAGACCGGGTCGCAGTCGCGCGATTTTCCGGCGATGGTAGAGGCGGGATTCCGTTCGGACGCGCATATCATCATGTTCCCGGCAGGCATCTGTTCGCGCAGGCAGCATGGGGTAATCAAGGACTTGCCGTGGAAAAAGACGTTTGTGACCAAGAGCGTGGAGGCGCATCGGGATGTGGTGCCTGTTCACTTCGAAGGCCGGAATTCCAATTTTTTCTACAACCTTGCCAACGCATGCAAGTTTCTGGGGATCAAGTTCAACATAGCCATGCTGTATCTGGCAGACGAAATGTATAAGAACCGTCACAAGACATTCCGGGTGGCTATCGGAAAACCGATACCGTGGCAGACCTTCGACAAGTCGAAAACGCCTGCCGAATGGGCCGACTATGTGCGTGAACTGGTATATAAACTTTGAATTAAGAGAGATAAAAAATATATGGAAGAAATTATTGCGCCGATTGACAAAGAGATTCTGAAATCGGAACTGACTGAAGATAAACGGTTGAGGTTCACGAACAAAAGCAACAACGAGATATACATTGTTACGTGGAAGAACGCGCCTAATGTCCTGAAAGAAATCGGACGTTTGAGAGAAATCGCTTTTCGTGCGGCCGGAGGCGGAACGGGCAAGCCGCTTGACCTGGACGAATACGACCTGATGGAGCATCCGTATCACCAGCTGATCGTGTGGAATCCCGAATCGGAAGAAATCCTCGGAGGATACCGCTATTTCCTTGGCGACGAGGTGGAGTTCGACGAAAAAGGAGAACCCATCCTGGCAACCGCACACATGTTTAAATTTTCGGAGAAGTTCCTGAAAGAATATCTTCCTGCTACAATCGAGCTGGGACGTTCGTTCGTGACGCTTGAGTATCAGTCAACCCGGGCCGGCTCGAAAGGCCTGTTCGCTCTCGACAATCTGTGGGACGGGCTGGGCGCTCTTACCGTGGTGATGCCCCACGTGAAATACCTGTTCGGCAAGATGACGATGTATCCGAGCTACAACCGTTTCGGCCGCGATATGATTCTGTATTTCCTGAAGAAGCATTTCGGTGACAAGGACGGACTGATCATTCCGGAAAACCCGATTCTGATAGAAACCGATCCGGAGATGCTCGAAAAGCTGTTCTGCCACAATTCCTTCAAGGAAGACTACAAGGTGCTCAACACCGAAATCCGGAAGCTGGGATACAACATCCCTCCCCTTGTGAATGCCTATATGGGCCTGTCGCCCACGATGCGCATGTTCGGCACGGCGATAAACGACGGTTTCGGAGATGTGGAGGAAACCGGCATCCTCATTGCGGTGGACGAGATTCTCGAAGAAAAGCGCGTGCGTCACATCGAATCCTTCATCAAGGAGCATCCCGAGGCGCTGGACATCACTTCTTCCTTCAACGCGATAGTGGGAAGAGTCAAAAAGTAAGCAAGTCTGCACACCCATATCCGTTTCAGGCGGTCTTTCCCGTTTTTCCGGGAGGGCCGCCTGAAATGCTTCATGCCCCGCCGGAAAGTTCCCGAAGCCGGCTCTATTTCTTCATTCCGCATTGTGGTTTCTATGTTTCACGTTGTGGAATGCAGAAACCGCAGTGTGAAATGTATATTCCACGTTGTGGAACAAAGAAACTCTTCCGGCATCTGGAGCTTCGTTCGGGCGTGAAATGAAAATTCTCATTTTCTCCCTTTCAATATTTCTGTTTCACCGAAGAAATGTTATCTTTGCGATTATTAATTTATTGGCAGAATCTTCGCTATGAAACGGAAAAATTTTATTAATTGGGCATTCTCTTTATGTCTGATGGGGCTGGCGGCTCCTGTATCCGCACAGGTGGTAAAGAACGAGCGGCTGTTCTCGTTCGAAGATGGAGTGCCGGCGCAAATGAAGGCTGAGGCTTCGTCGCTGGCCATCTCGGGTGTACATTATAAAGACGGTACGCATTCGCTCCGCTGGACTTACCAGCCCGGCGCGACACTGGCTCTGGAAAAAGATCTGAAGTTTGAGGAAAAAGATCCGACGGGAAAAGATACGTACCTGTCGGCTTTCATCGTATGGGTATATAACGAAAAGGCTGTCGACAAGAAGATTACCTTCCAGTTTCTGAAAGACGGAAAGGTATGCACCTCTTTCCCTTTCGGAATCAACTTTACCGGATGGCGCGCCGCCTGGGTCTGCTATGAGCGCGACATGGAGGGGAAGCCGGAAACGGGCATGGATGAACTTCGTGTGCAGGCTCCGGATGTGGCAGGCGAACTTTTCATCGACCATCTGATTACAGCGGTCAAAGTGGACGCCCGCCAGCAGGCCGCGGACGTGCAGGTGCCTTTCGTGCATAAGGGAACCACAAATCACTGGCTGGTTATCTATCCGCACTCGCTGTGGACTTCCGATCTGCCGCTGAACCCCGTGTCGGAGAAGGAAAAGGCTGACATGCATCTGATGGAGAAGCGTTTCCGCGACCTGGTCTATCTCCCGGGAAAAGTGAACCAGAAGCAGCTGGACAAAATCAGAAAGCAATACGGAAAATATCGCATCGTCTATAAGGACGGAAAGGTGAGCGGCATGCCGATCTTCATGGTGCGCCAGGCGGAGGCCTACGAACGTATGCTTCCCAACTGGGACAAGGATATGTTTACCAAGCTCGGCATGGAGATGAAGGCTTACTTTGACCTGATGAAGAATATCGCTACGGTTTATCTGAACGCCGAAGATCCGGAAATCAAGCAGGAAATGCGTGAGAAGTTCATGGCGATGTACGATCATATTACCGATCAGGGTGTGGCGTACGGGAGCTGCTGGGGAAACATCCATCATTACGGATACAGCGTGCGAAATCTTTACCTGTCTTATTTCCTGATGAAAGATGTCCTGCGTGAAGAGGGGCGTCTTCAGGAGGCTGAAGCCACGATGCGGTGGTATGCCATCACCAATGAGATTTATCCGAAGCCCGAAGGGAACGGCATTGACATGGATTCGTTCAATACCCAGACTTCGGGACGCATTGCGAGCATCCTGATGATGGAGGATACGCCCGAAAAGCTCCGTTACCTGCGCGCTTTCTCCCGTTGGATCGACTACGGATGCCGTCCGGCTCCCGGTCTGGCCGGTTCGTTCAAGAGCGACGGAGCCGCCTTCCACCATTGCAACAATTATCCGGCTTATGCGGTCGGAGGCCTTGACGGTGCTACCAATATGATTTATCTGATGAGCGGAACCACGTTTGCCGTGTCCGAACTGGCGCATCAGACGGTGAAGGATGTGCTGCTCGCCATGCGCTTTTATTGCAACCGTGTGCAGTTCCCGTTGTCCATGTCGGGACGGCACCCTAACGGAAAAGGCAAACTGATACCGGGACAATATGGCATGATGGCCATAGCGGGCACGCCCGATGGAAAACAGAAGTATGATCCGGAAATGGCGGCGGCCTATCTTCGCTTGTTGAACGCTCCGGATGTGAAGAGCGGCGAAGAGCCGGACTATCTTCCGAAGAAGATGACCGGAATGGAAAAGAAGATGAAGCGCGAACTGGCGGCCGCAGGCTTCAAGCCGGAGGCAGACCCGCAGGGAAATCTGGCTCTGGGCTACGGTTGTGTTTCCGTGCAGAGAAGAAGCAACTGGGCGGCGGTGGTAAGAGGCTCCTCGCGCTATCTGTGGAGCGCCGAGCATTATCTTGATGCCAATTTCTACGGACGCTACCTGGGATACGGAAGCATGCAGGTTCTGACGGCACGCCCCGGCCAGTATGTGACGTTTTCTTCAAGCGGATGGCAGGAGAACGGTTTCGACTGGAATCGCATTCCGGGCACTACTTCCATCCATCTGCCTTTTGACCAGTTGCGCGCAAAGGTGCTGAATGTGGATACATTCTCCGGATTTGAAGAAATGCTTTATTCTGACGAAGCTTTTGCCGGCGGACTTTCTCAGGAGCATGAAAACGGAAACTTCGGAATGGTTCTGCATGAGCATGACAAGTATAACGGTTCGCACCGCGCCCGCATTTCTTATCATTTCTTCGGCGACAAGATTGTGGCTCTCGGTTCTGACATCGAGAATGTGAACAAGGATTATCCGACGGAAACCACCGTGTTCCAGCTTGCAGCCATTACTCCCGAGGAGAAGGCTTACTGGGAAGGATATGCAGGAACCGGAAACATTTTCCTTGCACCGAACGGAGCGGGATATTATGTGAAGGGAAATACGAAGTTTGAAAAGAATTTTCCGCAGACTACGGTGGGAGAGCGCAGCGTGAAACCGACTTCCGGCGATTGGGTGTCGCTTGTGTTTGATCACGGAAAGGCTCCGAAAGGCGCATCGTATGAATATGCCGTGCTGCCTCAGACCGATCAGGCTTCGTTGGAAGCCTTTGCGAAGAAGCCGGCCTACAAGGTGCTCAAACGCGACCGCAACGCGCATATCGTGTCTTCTTCCGAAGAGAAGCTGACCTCATACGTGTTGTTTGAAACTCCGCGTGCGGCATTGCCGGGAGAATGGATTGAAAAGACCGACACTTGTTGCCTGGCCATGGTGAAGGAAACGGGCAAGCAACAGCTTCTGCTTACCGTCGCCCAGCCGGACTTGGCTCTATATCGCGGGCCGAGCGATGAGGCTTTCGACAACGAAGGCAAACGTATCGAGCGGAGCATTTATTCGCGTCCATGGAAATTCAACGAAAGTCAGGAGATTCCTGTAACCGTAACTTTGAAGGGCCATTGGGAGCTGGATACAGACCTGCAGAATGTGAAGGTCATTTCAGCAGACAGAAAGCATACGGTGTTGCAGTTTGTGTGCCGCGAAGGAAAAAGCTATGATGTGAAGCTGGTGAAGAAATAAGCAGAAAAAGAGCAGAGGCGCAAAGATGCGGAATGTCAGATTCCAGAATCTTTGTGCCTCTGCTTCTATAAAGGTTTCACGGAAAGGCTGGTCAGGCCATGTCTTCCAGCTGGTTTCCGTATTCCATTTCGCCTTGCACTACAAAGTAGACAGCTTCCGGGTCAAATGGGCCCATTCCGTCTTTCTTGGCCTCTTTCATGATGTAGTCCACTATCTCATCCTGGTCGATGTTGATATATCCCTCTTCATCTGGTTGTGCGTCCAGACATCCGCTGGTTGTGTAATAATCAACAATTACGTCGAGGATGTAATAAAGGTCGTCATCCGTAAACGAGTCCTTCATTTCTTGCGGAAGGTAGTTCTTGATGAATTCGATTGTCTTTTCATCATCTTCGTCTTCCAGCAAAAAATCGTTGTCCATGCCCATAATTATAGTTTGTTTTTAGTTGATAGAATTCGTTGCTTAGAGCAGAGCGTCCACCTTAGCCTGGAGAGCCGATTTGCCAGTTGCTCCCACCTGTTTGTCAACCACTTCACCGTTCTTGATGAAAACTACGGTTGGAATGCTGCGCACGCCGAAACGCGCGGGCAGATCGCTGTTCTCGTCTACATCGCATTTGCCGATGTTCACTTTGTCCTTGTATTCTTCTGCCAGTTCCTCGATGTAAGGAGCGATCTGGCGGCACGGACCGCACCATGTAGCCCAGAAATCAAGTACCACCGGTTTCCCTTCGGCTACGATTGCTTCAAAATTGTCATCTTTAATGTTCAATGCCATAACTGTATGTTTTAAAAAAGATTTTGTCTACAAATATAGGCTAATTTATTTTATACTCCAACTGCGGCTGCTCTTTTAAATAATTGATCAGATCTTTTTGGGCTGATACCTTTACCGCGTGCGAGCTCAGGTTTATACGCATTTGTCCGTTGTCGTCGTAAACAAGGAAGCAGAGCTCTGCCTTTCCGGGGTTGGCTTTCACTTTTGACGAGAATTCCACCACCAGCTGGTCGTTGAGCGCCGACAGAGGGATGCTGACCGTAATCTTGTTGATGGCATTCTCCTTTACGTCTGAAAGCAGCTCGATTGTGCTGATTTTCACTTCCCATTCGTCCTGCCGCCATTGTTTGGGCTGGCATTTGCCGTGCATGAAAAGAAACATGCCCTCGGCGAAGTAGTTCTTCTTTTCCACCCATTCGTTTCCGAAGAAGGCGAATTCAGCCGATCCGGAGTAGTCTTCTATCTTGGCTATGCCATAGGGCGTGCCTTTTTTTGTAAGCCCTTCCCGAACTCCTGTCACGATTCCTCCAAGAATCAGATTCTGGTTCTGCAGGGGGGTGAGGTCTGCGAGCTCCGCCATGTGTACGTTGCATACGTTCTCGAGAATGACGGCAAAATCGTCCAGCGGGTGTGCGGAGAGATAGATTCCTACCAGCTCACGTTCTTTGTTCAGGCGTTCCAGGTCGGTCCATTCAGGTGCATGGATGATTTCCGGAGTGGCGATTTCTATCTCAAAGGTATCTCCGAACAAAGAATTGGTGGCCGACGATTTGTCTGCCTGATATTTGGCTCCATACCGCACCAGCGTTTCCACGAAGGTTTCTTCCTTTGAGTTTTTCAGGAAGAAGTCCTCGCGCCTGATTTCCTGGAAGCTGTCGAACCCTCCCGCGAGTGCAAGGTTTTCGATGTTTTTCCGGTTGCAGGCCGAGAGATTCACGCGCTGGACGAAATCGAAGATGCCTTTGAATGGCCCGTTCTTTTCGCGCTCGTTCAAGATGCTTTGCACGGCAGCTTCTCCTACACCTTTGACGGCTCCCAACCCGAAACGGATATCGCCGTGGTGGTTGACAGAGAATTTCAGGTTACTTTCGTTCACGTCGGGACCGAGCACACGTATTCCTGTAGCCTTGCATTCGTCCATCAGCTTGGTGATTTCGGTGATGTTCGAGATGTTGCGGCTCATGGTGGCGGCCATGTATTCCGAAGGGTAGTTGGCTTTCAGATAAGCGGTCTGATAGGCTACCCACGAGTAGCAGGTGGCGTGTGACTTGTTGAACGCATAGGAAGCGAATTTTTCCCAGTCGGCCCAGATTTTTTCCAGCACCTGAGGGTCGTGCCCGTTTTTCTTTCCGCCTTCGATGAATTTCGGCTTCATGTGATCCAGCTTGTCGCGCAGCTTCTTTCCCATCGCCTTTCGCAAAGCGTCCGATTCGCCTCGCGTGAAGTCGGCCAGCAGGCGCGACAGAAGCATCACCTGCTCCTGGTAGACCGTGATTCCATAAGTGTCCTTCAGATATTTCTCCATGATGGGAATATCGTATTCGATCGGCTTCCGTCCGTGTTTACGGTCGATAAAGTCGGGGATATAGTCCATCGGTCCCGGACGGTAGAGCGCATTCATGGCGATAAGGTCTTCGAATGTAGACGGCTGGAGTTCGCGCAGATACTTCTGCATCCCTGCCGATTCAAACTGGAACGTTCCGATTGTCCGTCCGTCGCTATACAGCTTGTAGGTGGCTGGATCGTCAATGGGTATTTCGTCGATATTCAGTTCGATGCCTTTGCTTTGGCGGATATTCTCGATTGCTTCCTTTATGATGGACAAGGTCTTGAGTCCCAGAAAGTCCATCTTGATAAGCCCGGTGTCTTCGATGACAGAGCCTTCATATTGGGTTACAAGCATTTTCTCTCCTGTTTCCTTGTCATCGGCCGTGCTTACGGGCACCCAGTCGGTAATGTCATCCCGGCAGATGATGGTTCCGCAGGCATGGACGCCCGTGTTCCGCACGTTCCCTTCGAGCATTTTAGCATATTTGATGGTGTCGCGCAGAATGGGATTGGGTGAAGCTTCTGCTTCCTGAAGTTCCGGAACATATGCGATGGCGTTGGGCAGATTCAGCTTTTTGTCGGGAATCTTGTCGGGTATGAGCTTGCAGAGTCTGTCGGATTCCGGCAAGGGAAGTTTCTGAACGCGGGCCACATCCTTGATGGCCAGTTTGGTAGCCATTGTGCCGTATGTGATGATATGCGCCACCTTCTCCTGTCCGTATTTTTCGGTTACCCAGTTCAGCACCCGCCCGCGTCCGTCATCATCGAAGTCTACGTCAATATCGGGAAGCGAGATACGGTCGGGGTTCAGGAAACGCTCGAACAGCAGGTCGTATTTGATGGGGTCGATCTGCGTGATGCCCAGGCAGTATGCCACAGCCGATCCGGCAGCTGATCCACGTCCCGGTCCTACAGATACATCAAGCTGGTTGCGTGCCGCGTTGATAAAGTCCTGCACAATGAGGAAGTACCCCGGGAAACCCATGGTTTTCATGATGTACAGTTCGAATTTCAAGCGCTCCTTGATTTCATCGTCCATGTCTGCTCCATATCTTCTGACAGCACCTTCGTAAGTCAGCTTTGCCAGATAGTCCGCCTCGAGCTTGATGCGGTATAGCTTTTCATATCCTCCGAGGCGTTCGATCTTTGCTTTGGCAGCCGCTTCGTCCATCACCACATTTCCGTTTTCGTCACGGGTGAATTCGTTGAACAGGTCCTCCTCTGTGAATTTTTTCCGGTATTCTTCTTCTGTCCCGAAATCCTCTGGTATGGAGAAAGTAGGCATGATCGGCGCATGGTCGATGGAGTAGAATTCTACCTTGTCGCATACTTCCGTCGTGTTGGCCAGCGCTTCGGGTATGTCTGCAAAGATTTCGTTCATTTCTTCGCGTGTCTTCATCCATTCCTGCTTGGTATAGAGCATGCGGTTCGGGTCATCGAGGTCTTTTCCCGTACTCAGGCAGATCAGCCGGTCGTGTGCTTCGGCATTTTCTTCATCCACAAAATGCACGTCATTCGTGCAGACCAGTTTGACGTTGTATTTTTTTGCGTATTCAACCAGCTTCTTGTTTACAGTTTGTTGGAGTTGGTACGTTTCGTGATTGGCCCGGGGTACGCTAGCCTTGTGGCGCTGCAGTTCCAGGTAATAGTCATCTCCGAACAGGTTCTTGTACCACCGGACGGCTTCTTCTGCTTCTTCAAAGCGTCCGGCAGTTATTTTCCGCGGCACCTCTCCTCCCAGGCAGGCAGAGCAGACAATCAGACCTTCGTGATATTTCTCAAGTTCGGTCCGGTCGGTACGCGGTCGCATATAGAACCCTTTGGTCCATGCCTTCGACACCAGTTTGATCAGGTTGTGGTATCCTTTCAGGTTTTTAGCGAGCACCACCAGGTGATAGCCGCTCTGGTCCTGTTTCCCTTCCTTGTCTTCCATCCGCCGGCGCGCCACATACATTTCACAGCCGAAGATTGGCTTGAAAAGTTTTTTTTGGGCTTCTTCCAGCTTCTGTTTGCAGCTTGCTATTTCAGCTTGGGGCTCTTCTGCTGCTTCTTTTCCGCTTTCTAGCGCGGCGATACGCTTTTTCAGGTCCTTGATTTCGGAGTTCGTGCCTCCGTTCTTTTTGTTTACGTAGTTGAAGAACTCCTTTATCCCGAACATGTCACCGTGGTCGGTTATGGCAATCCCCCGCATCCCGTTTGCGATGGCCTTGTCTACAAGACGCGGAATCGAGGCTTGTCCGTCGAGAATCGAATATTGGGTATGTACGTGCAAATGAACAAAATCTTCCATGATTCAGAGTGTTTATGTAAGCGGACAAAGATACTCATCTTTTGGAGAACGGGCAATAGCGTTGGGAATTTATTAGGATAGTAAGGGAAACTTATGGGTTAATGATTTGAATATCAGATGTGTGATCCAGGTATCGTAAATTCGGCAATTATCCTTTGGGCTTAAAAAGAATTTAACGGCTTATTCATTATTATTAAGCTAAAAAAGAGGGATGGTTTGGCAGGATTCTTCTCTTTTTTACTAACTTTGCGACAAATCATAAATAAATTTGAATTGCTTATGAAAAAGACATTTGTTTTGGCAGCATTGTCATTTCTTGTTATAGGGATGAATGCTCAGAATCTTATCAAGAATGGTACGTTTGACACGCCGTTGAACGCTGAAACTTATGAATCGGTTCCGGCTTCGGCTGATTGGTTCGTGATGGACAAAACAAGCGGAGCAACCACTATCACTCCTGTGAAGGATGATGAGAAACATGGAAATGCCGTTCAGATAGAAAATACGACAGACAATTCTTGGTATAAGGCTTTTCTGGCTCAGCGTCTGGAGGGTGCAGAAAAGGGTGTTTATACGTTGTCGTTTGAAGCGAAAGCTTTGACCGAAGGTGCTCAGGTGCGCTTCTTCATCTGTGATTCAAAGCTTAAGACTTTTATCATGCGCGATCAGTTTGATCTGACAGACGAGTCTTCTAAGAATCAGTCGGCTACCGCTTTCAGCCGTGTCATCAACAAGCCGGGAAAATGGATGAAGGTGACCGCAAAATTTGATCTTGCGAAGACTGTCGACAATTTTGCGAGTGTGGAAAGTGTGGAGGCTAAGGGAAATAAAATTACTGAATCCGCCATCTCTGATGAAATGCTGAAAGACTTGATTGTTGTAATCGAGTTGCAGAAGAAAGATTCAAAAATGATGATTGACAATGTGACGCTGCAAAAGTAATTTCAGTTGTTGCATAGACAAAGAAAGCCGGTTCCCGAAATGGAGCCGGCTTTCTTTGTTCTTTCATCTTTCTTCTGATCCTTAGGTCAGTATGGGAGCAAGTCTGAAAGGATCTTCTCGTTGTACCATGGGTCTTCGATGTCCTTCAACTGCTGTGCAAGCTCTTTGTAGAGTTCTTTCACGATTTCCGGGTGTTCTTCCGGAGAGAGGTTTTTCAGTTGGTAGGGATCGTTTATGTCATCGAAGAGAAGCGTGCGCTGAAGCTTCTTGTCCTTGTCGATGTAGAGTGCCAGCGTGTAGTGAGCCGTCTTGATTCCTCTTGATTTCGGGAAGTAGGAAATCACTTTTCCGTCTTTGTCCTTGTCGCCGTCGATGTTCTGGATATAAACGGCACCGGTCGGTCGGGCGATTACGTTTGTAGAGTCTTCGAAGAAAAGCGGAGCGTAGTTGCTTCCCTGTACGGTGGCGGGAATGTCCTTATCCAGCTTGCAGAGTCCGAGCAGTGTCGGCATGATGTCCGGCGATGAGAGCAGCAGGCTGTCCACATGCGGACGGATATGCCCCGGATAGCGCACGATGAACGGAATGTTCATGGATTCGGCATATGGTGAATTTTTCGGATCGTCGGTAAATTGGCTGCACATGGTTTCTCCATGATCGGAAGCGAACACCACAATCGTGTTTTCATCAAGATTCAGCTCTTTCAGGCAGTCCAGAATCTGTCCGAACGCGCGGTCCACGCCGGTTACCGAAGCAAAATAGTAGGGGGCAGAAGCTGCTTTTGCACGTTTCTTGTCGGCATTTGGCCGTATGAGCAGGCTGTCGGTAGGCAGATTTTTGTAAAGATTGAAATCCTCTTCCATACAGTCGTCGAGCGAGCGGTAAGGGCTGTGGGGAGGGTTCATTCCGACCATGATAAAGAACGGTTTGCTGGCATCGCGTTGTCCGTTTTCGTTTTTCAGGTAAGATATTACCTGTTTAGCTTCGTGGATGGGCGACCATTCTTTCGGGTCATGCCGTTTGCCTTCCGTATCCCAGTAGTGCGGATTCTTGTGCTCGTCGAAAGTGCCGTAAGAATACCAGTAGTTGAAGCCGTGCCGGCGTTCCTTCGGGGTATAGGCATCCCATGTCGGGTTTCTGTCTTCCACGTAGTGTCCCGGATTAGCCGGATCGTTGGGAGTGGGGAAGTCAGCATGCAGTTTTCCGAAATAGGCGCATTCGTATCCGTTCTTGCTGAACACGTCGCTCACACATTCCACGTCAGTGCGGAGTGAGCTGATCGGCCGGTCGGAGTTGCAGTTCAAAGGGATTCCGCTCTTGTTGGGATACATTCCGGTAAGCAGAGAGCCTCGGTGGGGGCTGCTCAGAGGGCAGTTGCTCATGGCTGAGGAAAGCACGAGCGATTCTTTTGCGAACCGGTTGAGGTTTGGAGTATGGGTCGGGTCGCCCTCAAAGCGCACGTATTCTTTGAATTCCGGTTCGTTCCAGATGCCGAGAGCCATGTTCCGGAACTGGTCTGGGAACACGTAAATTACGTTGGGTTGCGTCTGTTCCACTGTTTTTTGTGAACTTCCGCATGCTGCCAGAGCGAGCAGTCCGGCTCCTCCCAGCAGTGTGTATGACAGATGTTTCATGGTGGTTTGATAGATTGAATTTATTTTTAATGCAAAGACACAAAGGCACAGAGAAAGATGTATGATTCTGTGTCTTTGTGTCTTCGTTCCTGATTTACTGCGTGTTGCAGGAGAATGTTACTGAACAGAGTCTTTTTCTGTTACGAAAGAGAATGGCTGGTTGTTTTCAAGATCTCTCTTGCGTATCAGTGCCTCTTCGTAATAGTAGTCTGCATAGTTCAGCGGAACGTCGATTTCCTGTCCGTGAGGAATGCTTCCTACCGAGTGCATCAGGATGAAGTTTCCGTTTTCGCCCACTTTGGCTTTATAGTCCGGTCCGGCCAGATGAGTTACAATTGTGTCAGCCAGCGCTTTGTAGTTCTTTCCCTGGCAATAGCCGTCCATTTCATACAATGCCGAAGCGATGCAGGCAGCAGCTGAAGCATCTCTCGGCTCGTTCGGAATCTTTGGAGCGTCGAAGTCCCAGTAAGGAATCAGATCCTTCGGGAGATTCTTGTCGGTGAGGTAGAAGTTCAGCGTCTTTTCAGCCTGGTCGAGATAACGCTGGTCGTGGGTATACCGGTAGCAGGTGGTGAATCCGTAGATGGCCCATGCTTGTCCGCGAGCCCATGCTGACTCGTGCGCATAGCCTTGTGCTGTCTGGCGGCTTCTTACGCTTCCGTCTTTCAGTGCGTAGTCAACCACGTGATAGCAGCTGTTGTCTGCGCGGAAATGGTTCTTCATGGTCTGGTCGGCATGAGAAACCGCAATCTTGTGGAACGTAGAGTCGCCCGACAGACGGGTTGCTTCGAACAGCAGTTCCAGATTCATCATGTTGTCGATGATAACCGGGCATTCCCATCCGCGTTTTCCTTGCCATCCTCTGTCGGCATCCCATGACTGGATGACGCCTGCGTTCGGACGGAAGCGGGTGGAGAGTGATTTTGCTGCTTCTACGATGACATCCTTATATTCGGGCTGTCCGCACAGACGGTAACCGGTCAGATAGCTGCATCCGATCATGAAGCCCACGTCGTGGTGCCACTTCAGGTATTTTACCGAGTCGAGCGCCTCCGTATATTTTTCAGCGAGATTTTTCCATTTTTCGTCCTTTGTCAAGTCATAGTCCAGCCACATGCTTCCGGGGAAGAATCCGCTTGTCCAGTCGTCGATGGGGACATAAACGATGTTTCCGAGCGTGTCGAGCGTGCGGGGATTCAGGCATTTCCCGCTTTTTTCGATGATGTCAGTCTGGATTGTGTGCTGAGCTACGATGTTGTTGATCTCTTCAGTCAGGAAGTCGGGTTTTGCTTCCTGTTTCGGCTGGCAGGCGGCAAGTGCGACAGCTGCCAGAGCGGCGATTCCTAAATGGTTTTTAATCTTCATAAGGTATTAATTTTGATTAATATTTCTCGTTTGGTCAAAGGTAGGCTTATTTACGGGAGGACGGGGGATAAAATCGTCCATAAAAAAGGTATAAATGTGTTTCGGGCTGTGCTTTCCATATGAAAAGGTGATGTTTTCGTTCAGGCTCAAAGATAAGCAAAACTTTTTAAATGTGCAAGAGGATGCCGCGCTTGCCGATGGCAATCTCTTGCCGGCGGAAATGTTTGCCGGGTCAGCTTGCGGAAGTTGGGCGTTCAGGTTGTGCGGAATGAGCCGTCAGATTGAGGAAGATGAGCCGCGAGTTTTGCATCGTGATTCCTTCGGCCGTTACGGTTGTTGCGGCTGGCCTTCCGCCTTTTTAGATAGTAAATTGTTTGATAACGATTTTCGTTCACCTGAACCTGGAGAAGGCCGCGGCCTGTCGTTTCATGGTGAATTTGGCAGTTCTGATTTTTTTTCTTATTTTCGCATTGTTGTAGTTGAACTTTTTTCACTGACTTTTTGATGGGCTTTATCTATCGTTTCATATATGCCGTTCTCTTGTGTGCTGTCTTGCCTTTTGTGGCTGCGGAAGCGCATGACGTGACATTCAACCGTCTTTCTACGGAAGACGGGCTGTCGCAAGTGTCTGTTAATGACGTGTATGTTGACGAGAATGGTCTTGTGTGGATTGGTACCCGTGAGGGGCTGAACCGCTACGACGGGAACGGCATTAAGGTTTTCCGGATGGAAAAGGACAATCCCTACAGTCTTTTTTCAAACCAGGTGCTGAAAGTGACCGGCGACCGCAAGGGCCATCTTTATCTGCTTTGTGTGGACGGGCTGGCCCGCTTTGACATGCAGACGGGGAGATTTTCGGTGGTTTATCGGGGACAGGTATCGGCGGTGCTGTATCACGGCGGGTTGTATGTGGGGTGCGACGAGCGCCTGTTCCGCTACGATGAAGGAAAAGGTGAGATGGAATTGTTTTATACTCTGCCTTCGGGAAGCGAACGCCTGACGGCTCTGCGCATTGATTCGCAAGGGAATTTATGGATGGGGACGGAGGCTCATGGACTTTTCTGCCTGTCTGCCGGAAAGGTGCTTTCGCACGAAATCAAGGGTGGACGGATTTCCAGCATTTTTGAGGATACAGCGGGAAGGCTGTGGGTCGGGACTTGGGAAAACGGGGCTTACCGGAAGTCGCCCAAAGGGGATTGGGATAATCTGAGAACCGGACACAACGGGCTTTCTTCCAACTTTGTGCGCTGCTTCTGTGAAGATAACAAGGGAAATCTGTGGATAGGAACTGCCGAAGGGCTTGACTGTCTGCATCCTGACGAGGAAGTGGCCTTTCATCACTATCAGGCTGGTCGTGCGCCTTACGGGCTGTCGCATGAATCGGTGTGGTGTATGGTGAAAGACGAGCAGGGAACCATCTGGGCCGGAACGTATTTTGGCGGAGTGAACTATTTCAATCCTGAATATGCCGTCTATACCGTTTTCGGGAAGGCGGCTCACGAAGCCGACGGGCTGAGCAGTCCGATTGTCGGCAACATGCTGGAAGATAAGCGGGGGAACATATGGATCTGTACAGAAGGAGGCGGCCTGAACATGCTTGACCGGCAAACGGGGAAGTTTCGCTGGTATGTTCATTCGGCATCAGCCAACAGCATATCCCACAATAATGTGAAAGCAATCTGGTATGATGAAGGCACTGACCAAATATGGCTGGGGCTTCATCTGGGCGGGCTGAACAGGCTGGATATCCGCAGCGGAAGGTTCTTTGCCTATCGTCACGAGGCGGGCAATCCTGCAACCATTCCTTCTGACATTGTCCGTGATATTTTGCCATACGGAGATAGCCTGGTTGTGGCCACCCAGCAGGGGGTCTGCCTGCTGTCGAAAGCCACGGGAAAATGCCGGCAACTGTTCGGCGAGAGTCCTGAAGGCGATAAAATCCGGATGGTTGCTGATCTGGAGCTTGACCGGACAGGCGTGCTGTGGATGGCCGTTACGGGCGAAGGCGCCTTTTCCTATAATTTCAAGACTGACAGGCTGGTGCATTATCCTTATAGAGAAGGACAGCCGGGAGTGAGCAACAGCAACGTGAACAGCATTTTCTGTGACCATGCAAACCGGATATGGTTCGCCACTTCAGGAAGCGGGCTGGACTGTCTGGATCAGTCTGACGGGACATTCCGAAACTTCGACGCCGCACGCAACGGGCTTTCGGGTGACTGCATTTATAAGATTTGCGAGAACGATGACAGAGAGCTGCTTCTGATAACCAACTGTGGCTTTTCGCGCTTTGAGCCTGCCACCGAAAGAGTGCGCAACTATGTGGCTGAAAACGGTTTCCCGCTGTCGGCAGTCAACGAAAACGCATTGTTCGTTTCGAAAGAGAAGGAAGTCTTTCTGGGAGGAATGACGGGTATGGTCATGTTTCCGTTGAAGGGGCTGGACCGTAGTCCTCTGCCATATACCCTGGTTTGGTTAAAACTGATTGTGAACGGAAAGGAGATTTTGCCGGGCGACAAGACCGGGTTGCTCGCAGATGCGCTGAATTATACTTCCGAGATCACGCTGAAAGCTGATCAGAATATGTTCAGCCTGTATTTTTCCGCTTCAAACTATGTTCCCGAAAACAGGGAGCAGATTGAATACAAGCTCGAAGGCTTTTCGGAAGAATGGACTCCGGTACGCGAACAGCCTGTAATCACCTACACGAACTTGAATCCGGGAACCTATACTTTATGCGTGCGTTCGGCCAACCCGCTCACACTCAGCAAACCGATAACGATGAAGATTGTGGTCAAGCCTCCTTTCTATGCCACCTGGTGGGCGTATATAATTTATGTGCTTTTGGCGGGCGGTATCTTGTGGTATCTGATGCGCATGTACCAGACCCGTGTCAAGCTCCAGGCATCGCTGGCATACGAGCAGCGTCACTTGCAGGACATAGAGCGGTTGAATCAGGCGAAGCTCCGGTTCTTTACCAGCATATCACATGAATTCCGCACTCCGCTTACGCTGATCATCGGTCAGCTTGAAAGGCTGATGCAAATGCCTCAGATTCTTCCTTCGGTTTATTCGAAGGTGCTTTTGGCCTATCAGAGCAGCGTGCAGCTGAAGGAGCTTATCAGTGAACTGCTGGATTTCCGCAAGCAGGAACAGGGCAAGATGAAGCTGAAGGTTAGCCGGATGAATCTGGTTTATTTCCTGAACGAAACTTACTTGCTTTTCCAGCCATATGCTGAGAGCAAGAAAATCTTTCTTGAGTTTGTTTCTGAATGCGATGATATTGAAGTGTGGTTCGACTGGCAGCAGATGCGCAAGGTGATCAATAATCTGTTGTCGAATGCCATCAAGCACGTGTTGCCTGAGGGCCGCGTGACATTGCGTGTATGGAGAACCGACGGGAAAGCCTGGTTCTCAGTAGAAGATACGGGCTCGGGAATCTCGCCCAAAGACATCGGAAAGATATTTCTCCGTTTCTATCAAAGTACGGAAGATACGGAAATCAATGCAGGAACAGGAATCGGTCTGGCGTTGACAAAAGGTATCGTGGAACTGCATCACGGGCAGATCAATGTAGAGAGTACCGAAGGCAAAGGCGCGAAGTTTACCGTATGGATTCCGGAGGGAAATGACATGTATGAGCCGGACGAAATAATCGAAACGTCAGAACATGCCGTAATCCGGCAGATGACGGTAGACGGCCCGAAATACAGTCTGAATCCGGAACAGGTGGAAGTGCTGAAAGCTGGAGTAATGCCCAACAGTGACGGGTCGCGTCCGCATATGCTGATTGTCGAGGACAATGAGTCGATACGCAAGATGCTTGCCGGCCTGTTTGAAAGCATCTACGATGTCGCTTTGGCTTCGGACGGTATGGAAGCTTTGGAAAAAGTGAAAGAGAATCCGCCTCAGATTGTGCTGAGCGATGTACTGATGCCGCGCATGTCGGGTATCGAACTGGTGAAGGAGCTTAAGGGAAATCTTGACACTTGCCATATTCCCGTTGTTCTGCTTACGGCACGCACAGAGGTAGAACAAAACCTTGAAAGCCTGAAGATTGGAGCCGACGATTATATCACTAAGCCTTTTGACTCCAGATTGCTGATACTTCGATGCAACAACCTTGTAAACAACCGGAGGAAACTTCAGGAGTATTTTACCAAGCAGCCCGCCGCAGAAACTCCGGTGCTGGCAACCAACCCGTTGGACAAGAAGTTTCTGGATGAAGTGATAACCATTTTTGAGAAACATCTTGATGATTCGGCTTTTACCATCGATATGCTTGCCCAGCAGATGCTTGTGTCGCGTACGCGCATGTATGCGAAAATTAAGGCCATTACAGGACAGACTCCGAACGACTTCTTCATTACACTCCGCCTGAAAAAGGCTGCCTGCCTGCTGAAGAACAGTCCGGAATTGAATATTACTCAGATTTCAGACCAGACCGGGTTCAGTTCGCCGCGCTATTTCAGCAAAGTGTTCAAGAAGGCTTATCTGGTGACGCCGATGGCCTACCGCACCGGGCAAGACCAATAAACGTCTGAAGCGGGAAAGCAGAACTTTTACATTTTAAACCTTTATATTTATGAAACAAAACTTATTGTTGGGCATTTCTGCAATGTCCGGTCTTGCGGCTCTTACGGGATGTGGACCACAAGCCCAAAAAGAACAGACCGTTGACTTGAAACGTCCGAATGTTATTTTCATTTATTCGGATGATCTGGGAATCGGCGATTTGAGTTGCTATGGAGCTACTAAGATTTCTACCCCCAACATCGACAGCCTGGCGAACCAGGGGCTTCTGTTTACGAATGCGTATGCCACTTCAGCTACAAGTACTCCTTCGAGATACGGAATGTTGACAGGTACTTATCCTTGGAGGAAAGAAAATACAGGCATCGCTCCCGGAAACTCGGAACTGATTATTGATACAACCTGCGTCACATTGGCCGATATGTTCCATGAGGCTGGTTACCGTACTGCTGCTGTAGGTAAATGGCATTTGGGATTGGGACCTGTTGGCGGTACGAACTTCAACGGACTCATCAAACCGAATACGCAGAGCATCGGATTTGACTATGAATTCATCATTCCGGCTACAGTGGACCGTGTGCCCTGTGTGTTTGTGGAAAACGGACGTGTGGCTGGCCTTGATCCTTCGGATCCGATAACGGTGAGCTATGACCATAAGGTGGGTGATTGGCCAACCGGAAAGGAAAATCCGGAACTGGTGAAACTGAAGCCAAGCCAGGGACACAACAACACCATTATTAACGGCATCCCGCGTATCGGATGGATGACAGGTGGAAAGTCGGCTTTGTGGAATGATGAGGAGATTGCCGATGTGATTACCGCCAAGGCTAAAAACTTTATTTGCGAATCGGCGGATACAACTTTCTTCCTCTATATGGGAACTCAGGACATCCATGTTCCGCGCATACCTCATCCGCGTTTTGCAGGAAAGAGCGGCTTGGGAACACGCGGTGACGTGATTCTTCAGCTTGACTGGACAATCGGCGAAATCATGCATACGCTCGATAGTTTGGGCATAGCCGACAACACTCTCTTTATCTTTACAAGCGACAACGGTCCGGTTATCGATGATGGGTATCAGGACCAGGCTAGGGAAATGCTGAACGGACATACGCCGATGGGCATCTATCGCGGAGGCAAATACAGTCTTTACGAAGCCGGAACACGTATCCCGTTCATCGTACGCTGGCCGGCACGCATCACGAATCCCGGCAAGCAGGAAGGACTCTTCTCGCAGATTGATGTGTTCGCGTCAATGGCCGAAATTCTCGGTGTGCCATTGCAGGACGGTGTAGCATTCGACAGCCATGCGCGTGCAAAAGAATTGTTGGGCGAGGATCAGGCAGACCGCGAATACGTTGTAGAGCAGAACCTGGACAACACGTTGGCTATTATCAAGGACGGGTGGAAATATTTTGAGCCGAGTGACAAGCGTAAATATGAAACCTGGACTAAGACGGAACTTGGACATAGTCCGAAACCGCAATTGTATAATCTGAAGGAAGATCCGTCGGAAAAGAATGATGTGGCCGACAAATATCCGGAGAAGGTGAAGGAACTCGCCGCATTGCTCAAGGAAGTGGTCGGCAATTGATATGCAATTGAGAATTGATGATTGGCTGTTGGCGGTGAAGCACACGCAACGGCCAATCATTTTCTTGTTGGCTCTGTCACTTCGTTTGAGTGTATCCGTCTGTTTTCAGAATCTCAATGACCCGTTGTTTCAGTTCGCCTTGAATCAAGATTTCTCCGTCTTTTACGGAACCTCCCACTCCGCATTTAGTCTTCAGCAGCCTGCCGAGTTCTTTCAGATCGTCTTCCCGTCCGGTGAATCCGGATACCACGGTTACGGTTTTTCCTCCTCTTCCCTTCTTTTCAATGCTGACTCTCAGTTTCTGCCTGTTCTTTTCGGGAGTTTCTTCCTCCTCTTCCGCTCCGTCATCGTAGCGGAAATCAGGATTGGTTGAATATACGATGTTCAGCCGGTCTTTCCAGTCATTCTTTTTCATGCCAAATAATCTTTAAAGAGTTTCAAAGGTAAGAACATTTTTCATTATTCGTTTATTGATTTGCTCAGAAAAACGTATTTTTGCAATGATTTGTTATGAAAATAGATGCATCGATGGCAGAACGAGTAAATAAGAATAACGGGAAAATACCTGAGCCCACATTGCGCAGGCTTCCGTGGTATCTTTCGAATGCAAAGCTGATGAAAGAGAGAGGGGAAAGGTATGTTTCGTCCACACAGATTTCTCGTCAGATCAATATCGATGCCTCGCAGATAGCGAAGGACCTTTCGTATGTGAATATTGCCGGTCGCACGAGAGTAGGATATGAAATAGACAGGCTGGTCAGCGTACTGGAAGATTTTCTTGGCTTCACCAACATGCATCGGGCTTATCTTTTCGGTGTGGGAAGTTTGGGAGGTGCTTTGCTCCGCGATTCGGGCTTGTCGCATTTTGGCTTGAAAATAGTGGGGGCATTCGATGTCAATCCGGAACTGGTGGGGACGGAAATAAACGGTATTCCCATTTATCATACCGATGAGTTTGAGGAGCGGACGGAAAAGGACAAAGTGAAAATCGGAGTGCTTACCGTGCCCATAAATATTGCTCAGGAGATAACAGACAAGATGGTGGCAGGCGGAATCAAGGCCGTGTGGAACTTTACGCCGTTCCGTATCCGTGTGCCCGAAACCATTGTGGTGCAGAACACTTCGCTTTACGCGCATCTGGCCGTAATGTTTAATCGTTTGAACGAACTTGTAAAGAAATAGATCAATGAAGATAATAGCTGTAGGCATGAACTACAGACTCCATTGCGAGGAGTTGCATGCCGGAGAACCAGTGCCGGAGGATCCGGTAATTTTTATGAAACCTGATTCGGCCATTCTGAAAGACGGAAAGCCCTTTTTCATTCCCGACTTCTGCGGGCAGGTGGATTATGAAACGGAACTTGTAGTGCGTATCAGCCGTTTAGGCAAGAATATTTCGGAGCGTTTCGCCCGCCGCTATTATGATGCAGTGACCGTCGGCATTGATTTCACCGCACGGGATCTTCAGCGGAAGTTCCGTGCAGAAGGGAAACCTTGGGAGCTCTGCAAAGGGTTTGACAATTCTGCTGCTATTGGTGAGTGGATTCCTGTTGAGCGGCTTGCTGATATTCAGAACATCCGTTTCCGTTTGGATATTGACGGAAAAACGGTTCAGCAGGGAAATACATGCGATATGATTTTCAATGTAGACCGGATTATTGCTTATGTAAGTCAGTTCTGCACGTTGAAAATCGGTGACCTGCTTTATACGGGAACCCCGGTCGGAGTGGGGCCGGTGCAGATTGGGAATCACTTGGAAGGTTATCTGGAAGATGAAAAAGTGTTAGATTTCAATATACGATGAAGATAAGAGTTGGATTTGGTTTCGATGTCCATCGGCTGGTGCCGGGACGTGATTTGTGGCTGGGAGGTATCAGGCTGGAACATGAAAAGGGACTCTTGGGACATTCGGATGCCGATGTGCTGATTCATGCCATTTGCGATGCCCTGTTGGGAGCTGCCAACATGCGTGACATAGGCTATCATTTTCCCGACAATTCCTCGGAGTTTGAAAATATAGACAGCAAGATTCTTTTGAAGAAAACCGTCGCTTTGATAGCGGGGAAAGGCTATCGGGTAGGAAATGTCGATGCAACGGTGTGTGCCGAACGTCCTAAACTGAAGGCGCATATTCCCGCTATGCAGAACATTCTTGCCGAGGTGATGGGAGTGGAGGCAGATGATGTGTCTGTCAAAGCCACCACTACAGAAAAATTAGGTTTTACCGGGCGTGAAGAAGGTATCTCCGCATACGCAACGGTATTGATAGAAAAGGATTGATACAATGAATCCGAAGTATTCCATAATTATTCCCGTATATAACCGTCCCGAAGAGGTTGACGAGCTTCTTGAAAGCCTTTCGCGCCAAACATTCAAGGATTTTGAAGTGGTGGTGGTGGAGGATGGATCTTCAGTGCCATGCAAGGCTGTAGTTGACAAGTATTTGCCCGTGATGGATATACGTTATTACACCAAGCTGAATTCCGGGCCGGGAAAAACCCGCAATTACGGTGCAGAGCGCAGCAAAGGAGCATATCTTATCATACTGGATTCTGATTGTATTTTGCCGGAAGGATATCTTCAGGCGGTTGAGATCGAATTGGAGAAGGAACCGGCTGACGCTTTCGGGGGACCTGACCGCGCACATGCTTCGTTCACTCCCGTGCAGAAAGCTATCAACTATGCCATGACCTCTTTTTTTACTACTGGCGGCATTCGCGGGGGAAAGAAAAAAATGGACAAGTTCTATCCGAGGAGCTTCAATATGGGGGTGAGAGCCGATGTGTACCGATCCTTGGGAGGTTTTTCTGATATGCGTTTTGGAGAGGACATTGATTTCAGTATCCGTATTTTCAAGAACAATTGCAGATGCCGCTTGTTTCCCGGAGCATGGGTCTGGCACAAACGTCGTACAGATTTTCGCAAGTTCTTCAAGCAAGTGCATAATTCAGGCATTGCGCGCATCAATCTTTACAAGAAATATCCAGAATCTCTGAAGTTGGTGCATTTGCTTCCGGCTGTTTTTACGGTCGGAGTGGTGCTGGTGCTGCTTGCTGCTCTCATCTGTCCGTGGAGTCTGCTTCTTCTTCTGTTTTTCGCATTGGTGATTTTTCTGGACTCTTCCGTACGGAACAAGAGCTTGTGGATAGGTATCCTTTCGGTTGGAGCCGCTTTTGTCCAGCTTACCGGGTATGGAACGGGGTTCCTTTATGCTTGGTGGAAGCGGTGCGTGCTCCGGAAAGAGTCTTTTTCTGCTTTTGAAAAAAGTTTTTATAAATGATCTGTGAGCTTTTTATAGAAGTCCCCGTTTCCTTTCGTCTATTCAGAAGGAAACGGGAACTTCGGCTTTTCGGTGTTTAAGTCATCAACAGCCCGAGGTTTAAGAACCTATGTTTCGTCCGGCATCTGCTGAAATCTTAATCACAAGAGCCTATTATGGTATGATGTCTTTCAGTTTTATACTTTGGAAAGTCATGTGTGCCACACTGCTTTCGTACAATATTCCTATTGTTTCTTTGTCAATCATTGTGAGGCATGAATACCCCCAGTTGTCTTCTTCATCTAACAGAAGCTGATGTTCCGGACTCCACGTCTTTCCACCGTCGGTACTTATTTTGATAGTCATGTTTCTTCGGGCATTGGTGGTATTGGGGTTTGAGAAAATCAGCAAGTCTTTGCCCAGCACATTGTCTTCGGCTTTTACGCTGATGAGACTTGCCATACATACGGGCTCAATCAGTGCCGTGCGCGACGATTCATGTTCTTTCCACGTCACACCCAAATCGGTCGTGGTATATACGGCACGGCTTCCTCCCCGGTTGTCTCGCATGTTGAGCATGAGCGTGCCCGGTGTGACTTCTGCCACTTGTGCTTCTGTCGTGTTGGTGCGGGCAAGGTTATGAATATGCCATGTTTCTCCTCTGTCTTTGCTGTACATGATTCCGGCATTCGGAATGCGTGTTTTGTCGATGTATTGGATGGGGAATACCAATGTGCCGTCTTGCATTGTGATTCCACGTCCGGGACCTTGCAATAAGAAATGCCACTCCGGGAGTTTGACCTGCTCGGTAATGTTGATGGGAGCCGACCATGTTTTGCCGTCATCTGTACTCTTTGTCATGACTAATTGTGCCGTATGGTTTAAGTCCATGCCGGGTTGTGAACTCCACCATGCACGTTGGTTTCCCATTCCGTGTGTCCATGCTGCTACAATCCAGACCGTATTTGTTTTTGTATCGACTAGAATCGACGGGTCGCCAACCCCGTTTTGCGCCGAGGGCAGTCCGTCGTATTCGCCAAATGACAGGGGCAGACGCATTTTTTCCCATGTTCTGCCACCGTCTGTGCTTCGGCTCAAACCGATGTCAATATGTTCTTGCAGATCCGCGCTGTTGTTATAACGTACATCGTATACACCTAAAAGCGTGCCTTTATTGGTTGTTACTAATCCGGGAATTCGGAATGCTGCCGAACCGTTATCGCCTGCATGACGTACACCTATACCCATTCTGCGGACGGTGGTATCGCCTGAAACAGTTTTTACAGGCAGAGGTTTGCCGTCGGCCTCGGCTGAAATGAGAGAAGCGGCCAGTGTGGTACTTATAGGTGCATCGTCTTTCATTTCTATGCTTACCCAAAAGTAATTTATTCCGGGGTATAATTTTTGTTTGCCATCAAGTTTTATGGTGCTTTCTACAACTTCAGACTCCGATTTTTTAATGGAGTAAGAAGGATTGGCGGCAAGTGTTTTCCCGGGATTGTTGCTCGAAATGTATTTGACAGGAGCAAATCTTCCTTTGTTTCTGTCTTGCAGTGCTTCTGTTCCGGCATAATATAGTTTTATCGATTTTATTTTGTTGATATCTGCGTCCTTCGCGAAGTTTACGCTAATGTTGTCTAACACCTTTGTTCCAGTTGATGTGAGGCGCATATAAAACAAAACGTTGTCGTGTCTTTCGATGAGTATTGGTATTTGTGGCGATTTTACCAGTAAGGTATCTGCTCCCCATGTTGCTAATGTGGAGAATAGGAATAAAGCGAATGGAAAAACTTTTTTCATGAGCAATCAGAAACTGTCGTTTAAAAATTAAAGTTTAAAAATAAAAGGAGTGTTTCCTCTTTCCGTGAAATGATTATTCCCAGCTTGCAGACTTGAATAATTATGTATTCAGCGGAATTAAAAGAAACGCTGTGGCAAGTTATCAAGAAAATCTTTAATGTGCAAGGGAGGAAACGAAATGTTTCGTTTGCAGCTATATTTTTGCTTGTGATCAATAAGAAACGGCAAAAAGCCTTACCTTTGTAAAATGATTCAAGAGGATTTCAGATTTTACAAGCCTTGCAAGGAGTTACAACCTTACGTCAGGTATTATTGGGTATTCAAAAGCAATCAACCGCTGAATACCCTTACTTTTCCTATTGGTTGTCCTCAAATCATTTTCCATAAACAAACACCGCTTTATATCCCGGAACTGGGAGTCTCTCAATCAGAATTTACCGTTAGCGGTCAGGTAAATTATCATTCACATTTATATGCGGATGATAATGTGGAAATGATAGTTGCTGTATTTCAGCCATACGCCCTGAAAGCCTTCTTGAATTTGCCCATATCCTTATTGCACAATCAAGAGGTTTCCGGTTATGACCTTGAAAACAAGCATTTGAAACGACTGGCTGCACAAATCTTTGACTGCGAAAATACAAGTTTATGTATTGGCGCAATAGAGCAATGGCTGTTATCCCAAATAGCAGGTGCATTGACCTTAAAAACAGAATACAACATCAAAAGAATAACTGCCGTTATAAGACAACTGCTCATAATGCCGGAAACTTCTGTCAAGGAATTGACTTCTATTGCCTGTTTAAGCAAGAAACAGTTTGAGCGTCTGTTTAAAGAACTGGTAGGTGCGAATCCTAAAGAATATGCAAGAATAGTCCGTTTCCAGAAATCATTGAAACTGTTGCAGCATTATCCGGAAGATGCAAATCAGGCTCAGCTGGCATATCAATGCGGTTACGCTGACCAGTCGCATTTTATCCGGGAGTTTAAACAATTCAGCGGTTATACACCATTGTCTTTGCTGAATGTATGCAAACCTTATTCCGATTTGTTCAACAACCCTATATAATGTCCCTTTTATTCTATCCATCGTTCGATAGTCGGTTTACCTTTGCACTTATTCAATTTAAAATGAACGATAGAATGAAAGAAGTAAATCCAAAAGATACGACCCGTGCCTATGCATTTGAAATGTGGATGAATGCACCCATGCCCATGCTCACCTTTTTCAAGACAATAGATGTTACCCGCCTTGCCCGCATCAGCAAACGGACAAGATTGAAATTCAATATGCTGATGTGTTGGTGTATCGGGCGGGCAGCAAGTAATATCAAAGAGTTCTATATGCTTCCTGTTGGTAAGAAGTTAATGCAATACGACAATCTTGCAGTCTGCGCCATTGTAGCTAATCGGAATGGTGAGGTTAGTTCCTGTGATGTTCCTTTCTCTAAAGATTTAAGACAATTCAATGCGGATTATTTGCTGCTTACCAGGCAAGTTGCCGAAAACTGCCAAAATCATGACTTGACGGATAGCATGGTGATTGGCACATCAGCCCTTGCTGGGTATGAGATAGACGGGGCAGTAGGCATGTACAGCGGTGTGTTCAATAATCCGTTTCTGATTTGGGGCAAATACAAACGGCGTTTATGGAAACGGACGCTGGTTGTTTCCTTTCAGTTTCATCATACCCAGATGGATGGCGCACATGCTTCCCGTTTTTTGGAAAACCTACAAAAAGAAATTGAGAATTTAAAGGTATAATCAAGAACAAATGCTATCTTTGCGGAACTAACAGAAAAAATAGAATTGTTCAACCAATATGAAATGGCAAGTGTGCATATAGCTGCGCTTAACGGATAGCATTTTGTTATAGCTATTCAGCAACGGACAGGTCTATAACAGGGTTTGTCCTTTCTTGTTTTGCCATTATTCCAAATTCATAATTATGCGATGTGTCATGCCGCCTTATGCAGCAGGACTTGTCGCATCTTATCAAGTTGAACAATGAACTATACATATAAGCATATTTGGCTCATCAACTTTCCTGTAATGATGAGCATCCTTATTGAACAACTTATCAATATCACCGATGCCATTTTCTTGGGGCATGTGGGAGAAATAGAGTTGGGCGCATCGGCCCTTGCCGGGATTTGGTATCTGGCTATCTACATGCTCGGCTTCGGTTTCAGTTTGGGCTTACAGGTCATTGTCGCACGGCGCAACGGCGAGCAGCATTATTCCGAAACAGGAAAGACATTCTTTCAAGGATTGTTTTTCCTGTCGGGACTTGCTGTCTTTTTGTGTCTGTTCTCCAAACTGTTTTCCCCGATTATTCTAAGTCGGCTGATTACTTCTGCGGAAGTCTATCATGCCGTGATTGATTATTTGGACGGGCGAATTTGGGGATTGTTGTTCTCCTTTCCGTTCCTTGCCCTGCGCTCTTTCTTGGTCAGCATTACCCGTACAAAGGCCTTAAACGTAGCGGCTTTGGCAGCCGTATTGGTGAACATTTCGGGTAACTGGCTGCTCATATTCCATTGGAACATGGGAATAGCTGGTGCAGCCATCGCATCATCTTTTGCCGAAGCATGTTCATTGGCAGTGCTGGCGATTCATGTTTTACGAAAAATGGATAAACGGCTTTATGGCTTATATTGGCGATTTGACAAAACTGTATTGCGCCATGTCTGCCGGGTGTCCGTTTGGAGTATGTTCCATTCGTTCATCAGCGTAGCCCCTTGGTTCCTGTTCTTTGTGGCAATCGAACATTTAGGAGAACTGCAACTGGCAGTGGCAAATATTCTTCGAAGCATTTCCACCCTATTCTTCGTCATCGTCAATTCATTTGCCGCCACAACAGGCTCACTCGTAAGCAATTTGATTGGAGCGAACGAACGGGGAAAAGTATTTCCGCTATGCAGCAGAGTAATCCGATTAGGCTATGCCATTGGATTACCGCTGATTGTGCTTGCATTGCTATTCCATCAGCTTGTTATCAGTGTCTATACAGACAATCCGGCTATCGTGCAAACCGCATGGTTGCCGTTTGTGGTCATGTTGCTGAATTATGTCTTTGCCTTGCCCGGCTATGTCTATATGAATGCCGTTACGGGAACGGGGGCGACACGGACGGCATTCATCTTTCAGGCGACAACCATCGCCGCCTACCTGCTCTATCTGTGGGGATTGAGCCATTGGAATGTACCCCTTGCCGTTTACTGGACGGTAGAATACCTGTTCGTGATTGGACTTGGAGCGCAGTCTGTCATTTATTTGAAATTAAACACTATTAGAAACTGAATGGGCTCTAGTTGATTATACCGTTGCAAACTTGACATTATAATGCTTCATGGAAATCCCCAGCAATTCACCGGCCTGGTCATTGCAGAACTTCAGGACGGTCTCTTGCACCTTGAACCAGTTGAGATAGTCCTGCATGTACTTCGTGGCTACGCCCCAGAATGTTCCGTTAAGCCACTTCTTGAGCCTGCTGTGCAGGGAATTGACGTGTTGGATATGGTAAAATCCCCTCTTAACGTGCCAGCCGAGGTCAGCCCTTATGACCGCATGCTCAATATGGTTGTCCATTGCATATCCCTTGTAGCTGACATGCCCGTCCGAACACAGCACCGTCCCTTGTGGCAGCGGAGTGTGCAGGCTTTCCGTGATTTCCGCTTTCGTCAGCCGTCCATATCCGCAAAACGTCATGTTGAGGTCGTTCTTTCTGTCAGCCGTCACCATGACGGTGACCTTGTCCTTGGATGCGCCTTTGCCTTTTCCCCCTCCGCCACGCTTGCGGGGCTTGCGTCCCAGGTGGCGGCTGCCTTTGTCTGACTTTTCAAAGAATGTCTCGTCGCTTTCGGTTATTCCTGAGAACGAACCGCCTTCATCCTGCTTCAGGGAACGCAATATCTTGTGCCGCCAGTCGAAAGCTGTCTTCTTGTTAATGTGCAATGCGGCAGAAATCCTGTCAAGAGACTTCTGCTCGGACATCAGGTGCATATATGCCTTGACAAGCCCTTTCTTGTGGAGCTTCTGCTGCCACGTGCCGGTATATTCGGTGAAAGTCCTGCCGCAATCCTTGCACTTGAAGCGTTGCGTCCCGTGGTCCTTGCCGAAACGGTAGTAACGGTTGCCGCCGCAATGAGGGCAGCAGCCCTGCTTTTCCAACAGAGCTGACAGGTGCGAGCTTTCAGGGACTGTCGCTTCACAATGTTTGGCCATGCTCAACGCTTGTACCAAAGATTGCCGTTCCGACTCTGACAAAGACTGAGCGGCTGACAATACTTCATTATACGTCATAATTGCCTCCTTTTTTAAAAGGTACATGCAATTTATGTGCCAATTTACAACGTATTGTTAAACTAGAGCCAAAATAGAACATTGACAGGCTTATATTATCATTTCGAATTCTGCTTTGCTTACTTGGTATATTTCAATACCGCCTTCACCGGAAAATGGTCTGAAGGGATGCGTGCTTCATACTTTCCAGTAGCTTCATTCTTAATTCGGTAAGTATCTGTCAGTACTCCGTACTTTTCAACAGCGAAGTTTTTAGTAACGAAGATATGGTCGATACGGTTGGGAGTATATGTGTTCGGATTCCATCCCGCACATGTTCCATTAGTTGCATATCTCAGTTGCGCGACCTCATAAGAGTCTGATAATATTCCGGATTCATGAAGTACTTGATAGCTTTCGCTGGTCTGGTCTACATTGAAATCTCCAGTGAGTATGACGGGGTCTTTGCCACACATCTCTTTAATCTTGCTGATAACTAACCTGGCACTTTCGCGACGTGCCACTACTCCGATATGGTCCATGTGCAGGTTAAAGAACCAGAATCTGAACTTGCCTGTAATATCCTTGAATTCTCCCCATGTACAGATGCGGGTATAGGCTGCATCCCATCCTTTATTCGGCTTCGAGGTATCTTCCGATAACCAAAAATTCCCGGATTTGAGTAGCTTGAATTTATCCTTCCGGTAGAAGATAGGCGCATATTCCCCTTTCGTTTTCCCGTCATCCCGTCCTACGCCTATATAGCTGTATTGCGGCAGGGCATTCAACATATCTTCCAGTTGGTTATGTTTCACTTCCTGCGCTCCGAATATATCGAAGCTATGAAAGGTGATCAACTGGGTGAGTACCGGGCAACGCTGTTCCCAGCCGTTTCCGGCTTTGGCATCGTTCGGGTTACTGTTTCGTACATTATAAGAAGCGACATTCAGTTGCTGCGCATTCAGTATTGACACACTGCAGAGCGCCAATACAATAAAAAGTTTTCTCATTGTTCCTTTATTGTTAGATGGTTATTAAGTATCTTTTTCTTCTGTCTGTCCGCTCCTGTATTCTTTGGGAGAAGTGTTGTATAACTTGGCAAACTCCCGGTAGAAATAAGACTTGTTTGAGAAGCCCGATTTATACATAATCTCAGTAACGGTGAGTTTGGTGGTCTTTAATAGTCCCGCTGCATATTCCAGGCGGATGGTACGGACAAATTCGCTTGGTGTCTTTTCCGTCAATTCTTTGAGTTTACGGTACAATCCCGCTTTGCTTACTCCTATAAAGTCTGCGAGAGAATCCGGGTTTATGGATTCGTCATCAATATTATCTTCAATGAATTTGATAATCTTGTCCAGTAACAGCTCATCCTCTTTATGCATGGTGATTCCATCCCTTACGATGAGAGAGGAACGGCTGGATTTGAAATACTCTTTCATCAGAGAGTATTTATTAATCATATTCTCTACCGCGCTCAATACATGTCTCGGATGGAAAGGTTTGTGGATATATAAGTCCGTTCCATGATTGTAAGCGTTAATCTGGTCTTCGATGGAGTTCTTGGCAGAGATATGGATAATCGGAATGTGGGCAGTCCGCTCGTTGGCTTTCAATATATCCGTCAGAGTGATGCCGTCCAGCCTGGGCATCAATACATCGCTGATAATAATATTTGGCTGTTTCTGTTCGATTTCTTTCAGCGCCTCTTCCCCGTCGGCTGCTTCCCTAACTTGGTAGTAAGGAAGCAGGATATCTTTCAGAAGTTCGCGGATATTCTTTTCATCTTCTACAATCAATATACTAATGTCCTTTTGTTTAGGGACAAAAAGCATTTCACTGGCTTCTATATCTTCTTCTGCCGGCTGACTTTCTTTTCCGGAATTCACGTGCATGGACGGTAGAGATACATTGAATTCTACATACTCTCCCAATACACTTCCTACGGTGATTTCTCCACCCAATAACTCCGTCAGGCTCTTGGTCAGATTCAGACCGACTCCGGTGCTTCCCGCATGTTTCAGGTTACTACTCTCAAAAATCTTGAACCGGCTGAATATTTCACTCATTTGTTTCTCAGTCAGCCCCTTGCCCGAGTTGCGGATTTGGAAATGCAATGTCCCGTCAGTAACATTCTTCCGTATTTCAGCACGGATATATCCGCCGGACGGCGTATATTTGAATGCGTTGGAAAGCAAATTGAATATTATTTTTTCTAGTGCATTCCGGTCTGTTGTAAAGGATGATACTTCTTTGCTTTTGAAGCTGAAGTCTATCTTGTTTTCTTCGGCAATTTCGGTATAGTTGTCCGATACATAATCGACGAGTAACTGAATATCCACTTTTTCAGCATAGATAGCCGTATGTCCCGCTTCTGCTTTTCGGAACTCCATCAGTTCGTTGATAAGCTTCTGCATCCGGTCGGCATTGTTCTTGATGATGTAGATATATCTTTTTGTATAACTGTCAAGGTCTGCCTTCTCCAGCAAGTGCTGTGCCGGGCCGTATATCAGTGTCAACGGAGTGAAAAACTCGTGTGCCACATTCGTGAAGAAGTTCAACTTCGATTCATGGATACGTTGCTGGTTTTGTTTTTCGATATGTTCCAGTAGAATCTGACGGTTTAGCCGAATTCTATTCTTGATGACGGATTGCGTGATATAGATAGCAATGGCAATCAGGATAAAATAAATAATAAAAGCGGTGATACTGAGCCACCAGGGGTAAGCGATGTCCAAATTGAGGGAATAGATTTCGTTGCTCCATACCCGGTCGCCATTGGTGCATTTTACTTCCAGTTTATATTTTCCCGGCGGCAGTTTGGTGATAACGATATTCGGGTTATTCTCATTGTAAATCCATTCGTCGGCAAATTCGATAATGCGGTAGCTGAACTCACAATTCTCATTGTTGATAAAATCATGTGCGGCAAATCCCAAAGTAATATAAGGCTCGTCGTAGTCCAGCCGGAGCGTATGATTACGGATACGTTCGTAGATATTCTGGCTTGTATTGTTTATCTTCAGGCTGTTCAGGCTTAACGATGCGATATGTTCCCGCAAACGTATCTTGTTCTCGTCGAAATAGTTCAACCCGCAGACTCCGCCGAAATACAGCCATCCGGCTTTGTCCTTAAAAATGGCCCCATCAGAAAATTCGTCGTTTTGCAGCCCGTTTCTTGAGGAATAATTGGTAATTTTTCCCGAGGGCAAGTCGATAAAGGAGATACCTTGATTGGTGCTTGCCCAAATATTCCCGTTCTCATCTTTCAGGATGCCGTGAATCGTATTATTGGGCAATCCGTTATTATCCGTATATTCAATGATGGAAGGCGGTGTGCCTGTCGGGAACAATCGGTTAAGACCATAACTGGTACCTATCCAGATACTGGCAGAATCTCCTTTAGTCAGATAAATCACGTCATTGTTAGTCAGGGACAAGCCGGGGTCTATCTCACTCATCTGCCGGAAACGTTCGGACGCGATATCGAACTTATTAATTCCGCCCCCTCGCGTGCCTAGCCAAAGTTCATTCTCATCGTATCCGGCAATAATCGAATAAATGGTATTATTGCTTGGCGAAGAAGGGCCGGGAGATTTATATTGTTTCATGTCCGTTACTCTATAACTTTTTCCTTCCCTTTGCAGGCTCAGCTTGATAAGTCCGTAACCGGAAGTCCCCAACCATAAAAGTGAATCGTTATGGGTGAACAAGATACTGTACACTGCCCTGAAAGCAGAATATTCAGCAGGAATACCTAGTTTTTTCACCTGGCTGCCATTGAGTGGAATATAATTGATACCCTCCCCTTCGGTTCCGATGAATATATCCCCGGACATATTTTTGCGGATAGTATAAACGGAGTTGGAGATTAACCCGTTGTCCGTTGAAAGATAGGGGGTGACTCCACGTTCCTGCTTGTCGAGCAGCAGGATACCTTCTCCTTTTGTTCCTACGAGTATATTGCCATTGTCTTCCTCACAAAAACAGCGGACAGGATAATTCGTTTTTACGGTATGGAAAGGTGAACTGTGTTCATAGACTTCCAATATCCCTTGTCCGTCCGTACCTACCCAAAGGATATTCTGCGAGCTGATATAAATAGTGAAAATGGAAGCTTTCTCCGGCAATTGGAGTAATTCCGTTGAAGTCCCATTTTCAAGATTATATCTGATGCATCCCCCCTCGATAAAGCTGATAAGGAGATATTCACCGTGGCAGATAGCTTGTGATACAGTCTTGTTCTCCGGAATATTTATACTGTCCAATATACGGTTATCTTGTGAAACAGTCAGCGTCCTGTCATCGTTAATGATAAGGCAGTCCTGGGAAAGATAAATATTGGAAACGGGGGCACAGTGCCTGATTTCTTCTTTAAACGAGAGTTCGGGACAGGAGTTGCGGACAGTCAGTTGATAATGTAATAATTGTCCATGTCCTGTGAGAAAGAATATCCGGTCTTTGGAATCAATGACGAAGTTCCTGATGTTATCAGGCAGGTCATTCTTCAAGGAAACAAACTCCTGTTTCCGGTCATCGAAACAGAATAGACCCTGCTCTTTCACATAACAGATAATATGCTTGCCGGAAGTGATACCCAGCAGAAATGACTTCTCCTGTTTCGGCGGATTATTCTGTGTACCTAAATAATAAGGAGTAAACTGTTGGGTAGAACGTTTCCACCGGTTCACCCCATAGTTCGTAGATACCCACAGGATAGAGTCGCTCTGCTCGATAATCTGCCAGATGACATTATTGCTGATAGACCCTGCATCCTTTTTATTATAAGAATAGGTTTTGAAGCTACGACCGTTATATGCATTTAATCCGTCCCATGTCCCTACCCAAAGCGTATGTTCCGAATCTTCGAGGAAACAATTCACCGAATTATTGGATAATCCATCCGCATTGGAAATCTGTTTTACTACATTCTGCGAATGTAATAAAGCAGGCATCAGGCATGAATAAATAAGGATGCAGATGTAACGTAAATATGAGTGTTTTCGTATAATCATGTTGCAAAGATAGAGAGGAAAAATAAGAAAACAAAGATAAAAATATGCTGTACAACACCTGTATACCCTTTTGAGAATATAGTGCACTCTTCCCGTCGTTGTGTGGGTAACTTTGTTACGAGAAATAAAAACAACACCTATTTAATTTAATGATTAGAAAATGGATATTGCAAAACGATTTCATCAGAACCCATTATTGAAACCATCCGATTTACAACCGGGAATAGAAGGTATGGAAATCACCTGTTTCCTGAATCCCGGAGTATTCCGCTTCGATGGAAAAACCTGGTTATTACTGCGGGTAGCCGAACGCCCCGTACAGAAACAGGGAGTGATTAGTTTCCCCGTATATAATAAGGAAGGGAAGATAGAAGTGCTTTCTTTCGACGAAAATGACCCGGAACTTGACGCTTCCGACCCTCGTGTGATAGGATATGCGGGACAGAATTATCTGACTACCATGTCTTATCTCCGGTTGGTATCGAGCGAGGACGGCATCCATTTTAAGGAAGAACCGGATTATCCGCCTATTTTCGGCAAAGGGGCATTAGAGGCTTTCGGCATCGAGGACTGCCGGGTGGCGACTACAGCCGACGGCTATTACCTGACGTTTACCGAAGTCTCTTCCGTTGCCGTCGGTGTAGGGCTGATTCATACCCGTGACTGGAAGAATTACATTCGTCACGGCATGATTTTTCCCCCTCATAATAAAGACTGTGCCTTGTTTGAAGAGAAGATAAACGGCAAATATTTCGCCTTGCATCGCCCGAGCAGTCCCGAACTGGGCGGCAACTATATCTGGCTTGCCGAATCACCCGACCGGTTGCACTGGGGCAACCACCGTTGCGTTGCGACCACTCGCTCCGATAGCTGGGACTGTGCCCGTGTGGGTGCGGGCGCCGCGCCTATCCGTACAGAGGAAGGCTGGCTGGAGATTTATCATGGTGCAGACTATCAGAACCGCTATTGCCTGGGAGCCCTTCTGCTTGACTTGAACGACCCCTCAAAGGTAATTGCCCGAAGCAAAGCTCCTATAATGGAACCGACTGCTCCCTACGAGCAGACCGGATTTTTCGGGAATGTGGTCTTCACGAACGGGCATTTGGTAGAAGGGGATAAGGTGACTGTTTACTACGGTGCGAGTGATGAAGTAATCTGCGGAGCGGAGTTCTCCATAGGGGAGATTCTTCGTTCATTAAAGTCATGACATATATAAAGGTATAGAATGAATAAATTGAAAAGAGAATATCAATTCTTCAAGCAGCAGACTCTCAATGTACGTGTACTGTTGATGACTAACCTGCTCTATGCGTTCGTGCTTCCTGTGGTGGAGATATTTGTAGGTGCTTATGTGATGCGCCACACGAGCGAGCCTGTTTCCGTAGCTTTCTATCAACTTTTTATGTATATCGGCATCATTGCGACCTCTTTTGTCAACGGCTACCTGTTGCGGCATGTCAGCGTGAAAGTACTGTATGCAGGCGGGATATTAGTTAGCGGGCTGTCGATGTTTGCCATGATGCTGGTGAAGTCATTGGGCTTTGTAGAGTTAGGCATAGCAGGTTTTGTCCTCGGAGCCGCATCGGGTTTCTTTTGGACCAACCGCTATCTATTGACGCTCAACAACACGACCGATAGTAGCCGGAACTACTTTTTCGGACTGGAATCTTTCTTTTTCTCCATCACTTCGATAACTGTCCCTTTATTGATTGGCGCATTCATCAGCCAGATAGACGGCAAAGAAATAATGGGATGCCTGATTGATATAAATGATGCCTATCGTTTGGTCACAGTCGGAGTCATAGTCGTTACCCTGTTTGCCGTAGCTGTCTTGCGGTGTGGTAAGTTCGCCAATCCGGTGCAGAAGAATTTTCTGTATTTCCGGTTTTGCACACTTTGGAAAAAAATGTTGTTGCTGGCTTCCTTGAAAGGAATGGTACAGGGATTTCTGGTGACTGCTCCTGCTATTCTGGTTCTGAAGTTAGTAGGTGATGAAGATGTACTGGGTTTAATACAGGGAATCAGTGGTACACTGACAGCTGTTTTGGTTTATGTATTGGGACGAATAACCAAACCTGAAGACCGATCGAAAGTATTTATAGCCGGGCTACTTGTCTTTTTTATCGGTACTCTGTTCAACGGAGTCTTGTTTTCAGCCACCGGAGTGATTATCTTTGTCCTCTGTAAGGTAATCTTTCAGCCCTTGTTTGACTTGCCTTACTATCCCATTATGATGCAAACCATCGACGCAGTAGTTAAAATCGAGAAAAGAAATGAATACACTTATATTTTAAGCCACGAATTCGGACTATTCCTGGGGCGTGCTTTCGGGCTCATCCTTTTTATGGCGCTTGCCTTTGCCATATCACAGGATTTTGCATTGAAGTACGCATTGATACTGGTAGGAGCTTTGCAGTTGATAGCCTACCCGTTGGCCCGGAACATCATCAAACAGAATCAAACGGTTCGCTAATATTTCAAAACCATTAAGCTGCCATTGCAAACGGATGAATTATTATGTTGTACAGCACCTATATACCCTTTTGAGAATATAGTACACTCTATTTTTTGTGGGGTACGATAGTTTTGCCGGCAGAAAACGATGAACGACCGATTTGGGAAAACTAAAAAAAACGACGTATGATAAAACAAAAATCTGTAATTTATTTAATCAGTATGATGACACTAGCCGGATGCTCCGGACAAAAACAGGCATCCGTAGCTGTCGAAGAACAGAGCGGACAATGGATACTCGGCCCTTTTGTCCGCCCGGAAGGGGTGAATCCGGTGATTTCCCCGCAACCGACTACTTTCCAATGCCCGATGCGCAAGCAGCCGGTAAGATGGGAAGAGAGTGACACTTTCAATCCGGCGGCAACCGTCAAGGACGGGAAGATTGTGGTACTCTACCGCGCGGAAGACAACTCGGCGCAAGGCATCGGAAAGAGGACATCCCGTATTGGCTATGCGGAAAGTACGGACGGAGTAACGATGAGCCGAACGGACGCACCGGTACTCTTTCCTTCCGAAGACGATTTTAAAGAAATAGAATGGGAAGGTGGTTGCGAAGACCCGCGTGTGGCAATGACGGAAGACGGATTGTACGTCATGCTTTATACAGCCTGGAACCGCAATCTTCCCCGCTTGGCGGTGGCTACTTCCAGAGACTTGAAAAACTGGACGAAACACGGACTCGCTTTTGCGAAAGCGTACAACGGGCGTTTTGCCAATATAGCAAGCAAATCGGCTTCTATTGTCACCGGAGTGAAAGACGGCAGACTGGTCATTGAGAAAGTGGACGGCAAATACTTTATGTACTGGGGGGAGAATGCGGTATGTGCCGCAACTTCCGATAACCTGACCGACTGGACTCCGGTACTGAATGAAAACAACGAACTAAGGGAGATAGCCAAACCTCGCAGCGGGTATTTCGACAGCCGCCTGACTGAGTGCGGGCCACCGGCTATCAAAACCGTGAACGGTATTGTATTATTATACAATGGCAAGAACGGGTATAAGGAAGAAAGGGACTCAGCATATCCCGCAGGCGCTTATTGTGCAGGGCAGTTCCTGTTTGACGCCAACGACCCTTATAAAGTACTCGACCGCTTGGATAAACCTTTCTTTGTGCCCGAAGCCGCTTTCGAGAAGAGCGGTCAGTACAAGGACGGAACGGTGTTTATCGAAGGGCTGGCTTACTTTAAAAACAAATTATATCTCTATTATGGCTGTGCCGATTCGCAGGTTGCAGTAGCGATATGTGATGATAATATAGATTCGAAACTTAAAACACATAATTAATTTAATCTATGAAACATTCTTGTAAGATGAACACGGTTGTCTTAAAGTCGTTCAACGACCGGCAGAAGATAGCTACTGTTTCAGCTTTAATGGCGGGGACTTTCCTGTGCGTGCCGTTTACGGTATATGCGGAAAGCCCTTCGGTATCGGGTATCGAACAGACCGTTCGGAATATCACGGTGAATGGTGTGGTTGTTGATGCCAGTGGAGAACCGGTTATCGGAGCTTCGGTGCAACTGAAAGGTGCTGCCGGTGTGGGGACGATTACCGATGTGGACGGTAAGTTTACCTTGTCGGTTCCCGCTAATGGAGTGTTACAGATTTCGTATATCGGATACAAAACAACAGAAGTGTGGGTGAACGGACAAGCCGGACTGAAAGTAACTTTGCAGGAAGATACCGAGACACTGGACGAGGTAGTGGTGGTAGGTTACGGTATTCAGAAAAAGGCTTCCGTGACCGGTTCGGTAGCTGCCATCTCTTCGGACAAATTGATGGAAGTAAAAGCTCCCAGTGTGACGAATATGCTCGCCGGACGTTTGCCGGGCTTGCGTGCCGTACAGCGTAGCGGTAGCCCCGGTGATGATGGAGCTTCCGTCGATATTCGCGGATATGGAAGCATGCTGGTGATTGTAGACGGCATCGAGCGTGATTATACGCAGCTCGACCCGAATGATATCGAGTCCATCTCTATCCTGAAAGATGCCGCCGCAGCGGTCTACGGTTTTAAAGGTTCAAACGGTGTTCTGCTGGTTACTACCAAGAAAGGGACGGAACAGAAGGTAAAGATAGAATATAGCGGCTATGTAGGCTTTCAGAAAGTGACCCGCTATCCGGAGATGATGAATGCTTATGAGTATGCCTCTCTTTACAATGAAGCGATTCACAATGCCAACCCGTGGCGCGGGGCTTCCGCTTACTCTCAAGAACAACTGGAAGCTTACCGGAATGGTACGGCAGGTACGGACTGGTGGAGTGAGACGATGCGTAGCACCGCTCCCCAGACTTCACATAACTTGAGCCTGACAGGCGGTACGGAAAAAGTGAAATATTATATGTCTATCGGATATATGAACCAGGGCGGTATTATCCGTTCGGGCGACTGGAATTACCAACGTTACAACGTCCGTTCCAACCTGAGCGTGGAAGTGGCTAAGGGACTGAACGTGGAACTGCGTTTGAGCGGACGCTTCGATAACCGCAAAAAGCCTTACAATGGCGATAACCTGTTCCGTTCGGCACAAATGGCTATCCCGACTTACTCCATGTATGCCAATGACAACCCGGATTATTGGGGAGCCGTAGGAGATATGGCGAACCCCGTGCATGTTTCCAATTCGGACGACAGTGGTTATGAAGACCGCCTGCGTCGCGAATTTAACAGCTCGTTGGCTATTACCTGGCAGCTTCCCTGGGTGAAAGGACTGATGGCGAAAGCATTGGTTGCCTACGACTATACGAACAAGGAATGGAAAACGTGGCGGAAAGACCTCTCGGAATATACGTATGATTATGCGAATGAAGAGTATATAGAGAAAGTGGTTAATACCGCGCATCTGGAATCGAAACTGGAAAACTATGACAAACCGACCTATCAGTTCTCTATGAATTACAACAATACGTTTGCTAAAAAGCATAATATCGGTGCAATGCTCGTATGGGAAATGTATAATGACAAGAAGAACTGGGTGACCGGGACACGTGACTTTGCAATCGGGCTGATTCCTGACCTGGACTATGGGGATAAGACGAACCAGGAAGCTTCCGGTAAGACACAGGAAACAGCTCATGCCGGCTTGGTGGGACGTCTGAACTATGATTTCTCTAACCGTTATCTGGTGGAATTCAATTTCCGCTATGACGGAACCTATAAATTCCGTGCAGATAATCGTTGGGGATTCTTTCCGGGTGTTTCATTGGGATGGCGTGTTTCCGAAGAAGCTTTTTTCAAGAAACTGTTGCCCGATATGGATAATCTGAAAATCCGTGCTTCGTACGCCAAAGTGGGAGATGAAGGAGATTTCGACGCGTTCCAGTATCTGGATGGATATGAGTCTCACGGAAGCTATATCATGGGCAGCAACGGAGTGACTTCGGGCATGACTACGGTAGGTATGGCAAACCCGTGGCTGACCTGGTATGAATCGAAGATAATGAACATCGGCTTTGAGGCGTCTTACCACAGGGGACTGATTTCTGTGGAGTTCGACTGGTTCCGCAGAAACCGTTCCGGTCTGCCTGCCACCCGTGTAGGCTCATTGCCTACTATCTTCGGAGAATCAATGCCGCAGGAGAACCTGAATTCTGATATTAACACCGGATTCGAGATTGTAGTCGGGCATAAGAACCGGATTGGCAATTTCAATTATAATGTGTCGGCCAACTTCTCTACTACCCGGATTAAGTATGACTATGTAGAGCGGGCGGCTTCCACCAATATGTATGACGATTGGCGTAATAACACCAACGGGCGTTACAAGGATATCCGCTGGGGAAAGAAAGTAATCGGGCAGTTTACTTCTTTCGAGGAGATTTTGAACTCACCGGTTCAGGATAAGGACGGTAACCGTTCGCTGATGCCGGGTGATTTGAAATTCGAAGACTACAATGGCGACGGTATTATCGATGATAACGATACGCAACCACTCGGACACGGTGACACTCCTCGTATGTACTACGGGCTGAATATGTCCGGAGAATACAAAGGATTCGACCTGACTGTCTTCTTCCAGGGAGCTGCCGGACACGATATTTATGTAAGCGGGGATATTCTCGACCCGTTTATCCAGCAAGGTTTGGGTAATGGTCTGGCCATCATGACCGACCGCTGGCACCGGGAAGACCCGACCGACCCTTATAGCAAATGGATTCCGGGATATATGCCTGCCGCACGCGTGGCAGGTGTCGCTGATAACCGTTCCAGTAACTCATGGTCATTGCACAACGCAAATTACCTGCGCCTGAAAACCCTGGAACTGGGATACACGCTTCCTAAAGCCTTAACCAAAAAGGCGGCTATCGACCGGGTGCGTTTCTATATCAACTGTAACAATCTGCTGACTTTCACCAAGCGTGACGGACTGATGAAGAACGTCGACCCCGAAAGCAATTCCAGCGGAATACGCTATTACCCGCAGATGAAGACGTATAACTTTGGCGTAAATGTAACCTTCTAAAACCAGTAAAGACAATGAATAGGAATTATCTGAAATATATATTGATAGGTGGGGCATCCATCTTCGTATTGACCGGGTGCGATGATTATCTGAACCGTGAGAGTACCAGCGGTGTCAACACACCGGATTTGATTTGGCAAAATCCGAAAGCAATCACAGCCGTATTGGCGGATATGTATGACTCGGGACTGAAACTGGATGAGTTTGACGATTGGTATGGAAGCAAGAAGGCGAATCTGGCGAATCAGACCAGCTTCTCGGATGAGGCTACCGCCAGTTATCAGAAAGAGAGCGCATTCGATAAGTCGAACTCTACTTATTCTTATGGCGACTATGTATTCAACGACGACATGGTGACCCGCTACAAGCAAATCCGTATTGTAAACAACTTCCTGCTGAATATTGAGAAAACTTCCGTATTGAGTGAGGATGAGAAAGAAGAACTCGGTGCAGAAGCCCGTTTTATCCGTGCTATGCAGTACTTCGGACTGGTGAAGCGTTATGGGGGCGTTCCTTTGCTGACTGTTCCGCAAGAATATACCGCAGGAAATACGGAAGCTCTTTACCAGGCTCGTGATACGGAAGCCGCGACCTATGATTTCATTATCAATGAATGTAAGGCTATCTATGAATCATTGCCGGAAGTACGCAGCAGTGATGCCAAATACCGCGCAAATCGTGGAACGGTGCTTGCCTTGTGGTCACGTGCCGCACTGTATGCCGGTACTATCGCTAAGTATTCCAAAACGCTGACTCTCACAGGCGAGGCTGTTTCCAAAGGATATGTGTATATTCCCGAGACAGAAGCGGAACGTTACTTTGACGAATGTTATACTGCTTCATCGAAGATTCTGGATGAAATGGTTCCCCGTGTGTATAGCTTGTATAAATCGACCGGTACGGAAGCGGAAGAGCTGGCGCAGAACTTTTACAATCTCTTTTCCAAAACAGTGAATGGGGATAACGGAGAATATATTTTCCAGAAACAGTATAATGTGGCTGCCGGTAAAGGACATATGTGGGATAAACTGAATGTTCCTTTCTCTTATCGTGGCGACGGTTGGGGATGCGGCATGTCTCCGGTACTGGAAATGGTAGAGGAATTTGAATATATTGACGGTACGGAAGGGAAGCTGAAGATGAAAGACAGCAGTGGAAAAGCTATCAGCTATGATAGCCCGTATGATATCTTTAAGAATAAAGACCCTCGTTTATTAGGTTCGGTTTACCTGCCCGGTGCTGATTATAAAGGACACGGTGGCGGTAAAATCGAATGGTTACGCGGTGTCATCGACGGACAGGATGGGATAGGAACCAAGTATGAAGCTTCCGCCCAACCGGATAAGGAGAACAAGGTCGTAATAGACGGAAAGACTTATAATACTTCGGGAAAAGACGGTGGCTCGTTAAGTGTAGGCGACGCCAGTAAGACGGGGTTCTATCAGCGTAAATTCCTGGATGAAAGTCTGACGGACTATACGGACATCGACGCAAAACGTTCTTCTACTCCCTGGGTGGTTTTCCGTCTGGCAGAAATCTATCTGAATCGTGCAGAGGCTTGCATGGAACTGAACCGGCATCTGGACGTGGCTTTGAAGGATATCAATGAGATTCGCGGCAGGGCAGGTATCAAACTATTGACTGAGGGTGACCTGACGCTGGATAAAGTGCGCCATGAACGGAAAGTGGAACTTGCTTTTGAGAAGCATCGTTACTGGGATTTGAAACGTTGGCGCCTGGCTCATCTGGATGTAAGCAAAGGTGGTTTGACCAATTTCCGCGGCACGGCTCTCTGTCCGTATTACAATATTAAGAGCGGCAAGTACACCTTTGAAACCGGTGTGCCCGAAAAGAGAAAGCGTCTTTTCCTTGAAAAGAACTACTATACGATGTTCCGTCCCGAGGACTTGAGTACGAATCCGTTGATGGTACAGAATCCGGGGTACGGTAATTGATACATCCAATTTTAAAGAAGAAACGATATGAATAAAATAGTAAACATAGGATTGACTGCATTATTCGCCTGTTTCGTGGCGGCATGCGAAAATGACATCGATAATTATGATGCACCGAACGGTGGCGTGTATGGCACTATCTATGATAAGGAAACGAATGAACCGGTTCCTATGCCTGTGCCGGGAAGTAGCGGTGTGATGATGAGTTTGTACGAGCAGAATACGGGGGCTACCGCCTCTGTTGATTTCCGTGCTCGCCAGGATGGAACGTTCGAGCATACGAAGGTGTTCAATGGCAGCTATCGTATTCAGGCAAAGGATGGTCCTTTTGTCGGGGTATGTGAAGGGTATGTCACCGTGAACGGACAAACGCAGGTTGATTTGTACACAATCCCGTTCTCGCGTATCAGCCTTGATGTGGCTGTATCGGCTGATAATAAGCTGACACTGACCTATGATGCGAAAACATCGAACGAGACATTGCAACTGACGGATGTTTCCGTGATATGGAATTATGCTCCGGGAGTGGATGTGAACAATGCAAACCATGCCACCCTCTTTTCACTGGGGACAAAGGCCAGTGGCACGCACGTCATCGACCTGATGAGTGATACTGAATTTATAGAGAATCATTATAAGATTGTTTCCAACAAGAACAGGGTGTATGTGCGTGTTGCGGCTACGGTGACAGCAGAAAGCAAACCGTACGTGAACTACAGCCGGGTAGTGGAAGTAACTGTGAATGATATAAGATAAACGATAAAAAAGAAGGTAACAATGAAACATAAATTCTATTTATTACTGGTACTGTTGGTGGGCGGTTTGTTTGCCGGTTGCAGTTCGGACGATGACGGTGTGACCCCGCCGGACGAAAAGGACGGGGTATTGGTAAAAGTCATGTCTTACAATATATATAGCGGGCAGAAAGCTTATTCCGGGAAAAAGGGGATGGAAGCGATTGCCCAAGTGATTAAAAAGATAAATCCGGACTTGGCAGGTTTGCAGGAGTTTGAGACGAAGACTAACAAGGTGGAGAAAGCGGATATTATCGCCCTGATGAAAGAAGTGACCGGAATGCCTTATACTTTCTTTGTCAAAACCCGCGATGTGGATGGTGGTGAATATGGAAACCTAATTCTCTCGAAATATCCGATAAGTGATGAAGTGAATTATGATTTGCCGAGAATAGAGACAGTGGAAGATGTCCACCCGCGTTCGATGGGAGTAGTGAAAACAGAAAAAGATGGAAAGGGTTTCTATTTCGGAGTGACGCACCTGTCTCATGTGGGCAACGAAACTAACCGTATCAACCAGACTACAACGATTATCGAAAAGACAAAGGGCTTGGATGAGCCAATGATATTGACTGGTGATTTCAATGCTTTAGCTGACTCCGGCCCGATGAAGATATTGTATGAACGTTTTGAAATCGGTTGCCTGAACGGGAACTATGGACTGACAACGGGAACGCCCGTTCCGGTGAAAGCGATTGATTTCGTATTGTACACTCCGGATGAAGGAATGTCTCCGAAAGCCTATGATGTGTATTATGATGCTTATGTAGAATCAGACCACTTTCCGGTGGTAGCTACGTTCAGTATAAACGATTAACCTAAAAAGACAGAAACATGAAAACATTGATACATCATTTGAAACAGTTTTATATCTATTCTCTGATGTTTGCGTCAATCGGCTTTGTCGCATGCGAGGATGAGAACCGGCAGGATATGACGCCTGAAATAGGTGAGGGCGAGGCCACTCCCACAATCACTATGTACACACCGACAACCGGTGGAAAGTCTACAAGCCTGACTTTATACGGTACGCATTTCGGCACGGATTTGGATAATATCCGCGTGACAGTCAACGGGGTGGACGCCGAAGTGACGGGTGCGTTGGGGAATATTATTACTGCCAATGTACAGAGAGGTTCCGGCTCCGGTCCGGTGAAAGTGTATATCGGTCAGGGAGAAGCTGCGCAAGAACTGACATATAAAACGGAGTTTGAGTATTCTCAGTCTCCTATTGTAAGTACTTATATCGGCAGTTATGTTCCTTCCGCAAAAACGGAGAAGAAAGAGGGGACCCTCATGGAAGCGGTTCTTTGGAAACCGGGTTCTATCGCTTTCGATAAGGAAGGTGCTTTGTATATCGTGGAAGATGATGACCGTGATATCCGTATCGCGAAAAATAATCAGGTCGCTACTTTCTTACGCGGAGATGGAACCGGTGGAACCGTATTCAGAATGATGAATATCGCTTTCTCATCGGATGGCAATACTTTATTCTTGTCCAATGATGCCAACGCTTCGGGCAATGCGCATGTTGCAACAATGCCATGGAGCAATGATACGCATCAGTATGATGCCGCTAATCTGTCTGCAATATGGTCAGTCACTCCCTCTTTGAAAAATGGAGTCACTAATGTAGGTGTGCATCCTGTCACGGGAGAGATTTTCTCCGTAGCTCATGGAAATGCCATGATTTACAAATATGACCCGGAGCAGAATACGATGGTGGCAACCGGCGTGCAACTTCCCGATGCAGAAGGTAAAAATGCGGCGAAAGTAAAAATCCGCTGTATTCTTTTTGACAAGGCAGGAACTACCGTGTATATGAGTTCACAGGAAAAAGATGTGATTTATAAAGGGGATTACGACATGTCGACAGGCGAGTTTTCTAATCTCCATATTTGGGTAGGGCAGTACGGGCAAGCAGGTTTTACAGAAGGTCAGGGAAATGAAGCCAAACTGGAAGAGCCTTGCCAGATGGATTTGGATGAAGAGGGAAATATTTATGTAGCAGTCCGTAAAAAGCATCGTATAGCGAAAATTACCCCTGACGGTATGTTGACAAACTACACCGGTACAGGCACTTCCGGTACGACAGACGGCCCGTTGGATAAAGCGCAATTCAACCATCCGGAAGGTGTACAGTTCGGTCCGGACGGAGCATTGTATATTTCAGATTATTGGAATCATAAGATTCGTAAGATAGAAAAGGATTAATTTTGTATCAGGTAGGAAAGATTGTTTTTCAAGATAACATTCACTTATTAATTGGTTGTATATGAATTTTAGAATATGCATTTCATTGTTTCTATTGTGTTGTTTATTACAACCCTCAACGGCACAGAAACCTGTGACAAAACCGAAAGAGGTCACAGTAAAAGCCATGACTTACAACACGTATAGCGGTCGTAAACAAGGAATTGATAAGATAGCCGAAGTCATTAAGAAAGAGAACCCGGATATCGTTTCACTCCAGGAAATAGAAAGAAACACGGAAATTAACCCTTGGGATACTCCGAAAAAACTGTCGGAACTAACGGGAATGAAATATTATTATTTTGCCCATGCGCTCGATATTCCGACTGGCGGAGATTACGGAAATGTGATTCTTTCCAAATATCCGGTTTCCGAGGAAAAGAGTTTTAAGTTGAGTGTACTGAAAGAAGGTGATTATGTCCGTTCTTTCGGTTATGTGAAAGTTGTGAAGGAAGGTAAGGAATTCTATTTCGCTACGACACATCTGGACCATAAATACGAAGATGCTGCCCGTCTGAAACAGGTTGATGAAATTCTTGCGTGCGTGGAGCACCTGGATAAACCTGTTATCTTGGGGGGAGATTTGAATTCCCGTCGTGGTTCTGCTACCATGGCTGCCTTTCAAAAGTATTTCACCGTAAATTGTTTGAGTGATGGCGCTCCGTGGACAGTACCCGTACCAAGTCCGGCTTACGCATGTGACTGGTTGATTTATGCGCCAAACAAGGCTTTTACTGTGAAGGCGTACAATGTTTGTTATTGGGCGGATAAGGAATCAGATCATTATCCGGTAGTGGCTACTTATCTTATCAAATAAGAGGGTGTTCTGACATGCTTATGGTTCTTTTTATATAAACCGAATTCTTGTAAAGCAGCATTATTCTTTTTGTTCTTGATGAACCTTTCGATAAGCAGTAGGAGACATTCCGAAATACTCCTTGAAGCTTTTCCCGAAATAGTTCAATGAACTGAAACCTAGCTGAAAACTAATATCGCTAATGTTGGGGCAGTCGTGAAATCAAATTTAAAAATATGTAGATTCCAAAACGAAGTGCAACATTTTGGTCTTTAAAAGTAGTAGATTCAAGGAGGAAAGTGTTAACTTTGCCTCGTGGATCAAAGAGGAGGCGAGCTCTGCTGAGGAGCAACTCGACCAAGCAATAGATTCATGTACCACACTGAAATAGTGTAAAGGAGCGAGGCTGTCTGATTTCAGCCCCGCTTTCATTATTTTAGGAGATACGTATGGCTAAGAAAACCTTTCCCTGTGGCAATGCAAAAAACAAAAAGGGAGACCGAAGTCTCCCCAAGATTAATTAACTTTGTATTGCTTATGT
>NZ_JAUDEN010000011.1:0-121148 GCF_030373775.1 Bacteroides gallinaceum
CGCTAGAGATACAGAATTTTACGCAAAAATCTGCCGAATGCTGCCGCTTCAGAGTATTTTCATGGCGATGCGGGCACACGCCTCAGCATCGGCAAGCGCATGGTGGTGGCAGGACAGATCATACCCGCAACGCGCAGCCACGGTGGGCAGGCGGTGGTCGGGCAGCTCTTTGCCGAACATGCGCCGGGAAGCCCGGCAGGTGCAATGGAAAACATAATCGGGATAATCCATTCCATAAGTGCGGAAAACCGCCTTCAGGCAGCCTTCGTCGAACGGACTGTTGTGCGCAACCAGAGGAAGCCCTTCTATCAGCGGAGCAATCTCCTCCCACACCTTGGGAAATACATCCGCCTTTTCCGTGTCTTCCCTCGTAAGGCCGTGCACACGCGTGTTCCAATAGCTGTAATAGTTGGGCGAGGGATGTATCAAGCGATAAATCTCGCCGGTGATCTCCCCTCCCCGCACAACCACGATTCCCACGCTGCAGACGCTGGAAAGCTCGCGGTTTGCCGTTTCAAAGTCTATCGCTGCAAAATCTCTCATATGCTCATTCATCATCTATTTCAAGTTCGAGCAACAGCGGCAGGTGATCGCTGTAGCCTCCATGATAGCGCATTCCGCGATACATCCGGAAAGGCGTTTCGCCGCCATAGGTTTCGTCCTCTTCCAGCAAGAACGGGAACGAAAGGATGCGGGCTTTCCCGTAGTCCGTCCGTACGGAAGAACTGTCCTGCAACAGTTCGCCTCCCACAATCATCTGGTCGAGGATATTCCACTCGCCCTTGTACCGGTAGGTTCCGCCCGGCTTGCCGTCCATCAGGTTGTAAAACCGCCCGCAGCTGACTTCATCTTCCCCGGGCCGTGACGCACCCAGCACCTCCCGAAGCGAACGGTCGGAGGGATAATCGTTGAAGTCACCCGTAATGACAATATTCGGACGCTGACGGACGGAACGCACGGAATCGGCCGCCTGTTTCAGGCACGAAGCAGCCTGCAGGCGATAAGGCTCCGACCGCTTCTGTCCTCCGGAACGGGAAGGAAAATGACAGACAAAGACATCCAGCGTATCACCGGAAATCACACGCCCCGACACATGCAGGATGTCGCGCGTAGGACGGTGTCCCAGTTGTTCAAGCGGAATCCGTATCGGACGGAACTCCAGCATCCTGAACGTCGCAGGCTGGTACAGCAAAGCCACGTCTATCCCCCGTTCATCGGGCGAATCGGTCATCACATATTCATATGCCGCATCCCGAAGCGGAGAATAACGGACCAGCGTGCGCAGGCAATAATCATTTTCCACCTCACACAGAGCCACCAGATCAGGAACCTGCCGGCCGCTTGCCGCCAGTATCACCTTAGCCACCTTGTTCACCTTCTCGGCAAAGCGGAAACGGTTCCATCCCCTTACGCCCGAAGGGAGAAACTCTCCGTCCTGCTTCAGCGAATCGTGACGGCAGTCGAAGAGATTCTCTACATTGTATTCCATTATCCGGAAAGGCTGTTGCGCCGCCAGCTGAAAGAAAAACGCTCCCCCCAATGCCAGCAACGCCCCCAGCCTCTTCAGCCCGCCGGTCATGCCTTGGCAGGAATGTGTTTCAGCACATCGAGCAGATGGTTCCAGAATTTCTCAACCGTAGGGATCAGCATGCGCTCGTCGGGCGAATGAACGCCCCGCAACGTCGGACCGAAAGACACCATATCGAGCGAAGGATATTTTTCGAGGAACAGGCCGCACTCCAGTCCGGCGTGAATGGCCTTCACCTTCGGCTCTGCCCCGAACAGCCGCTTGTAGCTTTCCACGGCTATGCCCAAGATTTCGGAAGAAGGATTCGGCTTCCATCCCGGATAACCGTCGGCTGTGACACAGGATGCTCCGCCCAGTTCGAAAGCGGCGCGCACCGCCTGCGATATGTCTTTGCGCGAAGACAGGATGGAGCTGCGCTGGCTGGTGACAACAATGATCTTCCCGTCTTTCTGCTTGACAGAAGCCAGATTGGAAGACGTTTCCACCAGTCCCGGGATGTCCTGGCTCATGGCGTAAACCCCGTTATGCACTGCGTATACGGCAAGCAGGAAACGCTTCATGGCTTCTGCCTCCATCACCTCCCGGCGGGGAGATTCTGATTCAAGTTCCATAATCAAGTTGGGTTCCGTCACCGCGTATTCATTTTCAACTTCCGCAAGGAAAACATTCAAGTCCACACGCACATCTTCCTTATGAGCCATCGGCACCGCACATACCGCCGACGCCTCGCGGGGTATGGCATTGTGCAGATTGCCTCCGTCTATCTCGCAGAGGCACATGCCGTAACGCTGCATCAGGGCAGTCAGGTAACGGTTCAGAATCTTGTTGGCATTCGCCCGGTTCTTGTTGATGTCATCGCCCGAATGACCTCCCGTCAGTCCCTTGACTGCCACACGGAAGAAGAAATATCCTTCGGGAGCCTGCACCATCGGACAGGGAAATTCGGCCGTAGTGCCCGCACCGCCTGCACATCCGATAAACAGTTCGCCTTCATCCTCCGAGTCAAGGTTCAGCAGAATATCTCCGTTCATGAAACCTTCTTTCAGTGCAAAGGCTCCCGTCAGTCCGGTTTCTTCGTCTACGGTAAACAAGCATTCTATCGGACCGTGCTCTATACTCCGGTCTGCCAGCACGGCCAGCTCCGTAGCCACGCCGATTCCGTTGTCGGCACCCAGCGTCGTACCCTTTGCCCGCAGCCAATCGCCGTCGATGTAAGTTTCGATCGGATCGGTATCGAAATTATGCTCCACGCCGCCGTTCTTTTCGCAGACCATATCCATGTGCGACTGAAGCACCACTGTCTTCAGGTGTTCTTTTCCGGCAGAAGCGTTTTTTCTGATCAGCACATTTCCTGCGTCGTCCACTTTATACTCCAGTCCGTGCGATTCCGCAAAGTCTGTCAAATATTGTCTGATTCTCTCCTCCTTTTTCGAAGGACGGGGTACATGACAGATTTCCTCAAAATAATGAAAAACCGATGCCGGCTGCAAATCTTTTTTTTCCATAAAATAATCGTCTAAATTAAATGTTGCATATTATTCAATCCGCAAAAATAAGTTAAATACCATGATTTACTCCTCCAAAACGACTTTTTTCAGGACAAAATCCAAAGTTATCATGACAAAAAATATATCTTTGCACCACAAAATTAATAGAAATGCTTCAGACAATTCTGATTACACTGTTAATAGTTGCTATCAGCGTGGTTTTGCTGTCGGTAAAAATCCTGTTCAAGAAAAACGGGCGTTTCCCGAACACCCACGTAAGCGGGAACAAAGCCATGAAAGCAAAGGGCATCGGCTGCGTACAGTCGCAAGACAGGGAAGCGCAGCGTGCCAATCCGCATGCGATAGCCGAACGGAAAGACATCCGGTGACGCAGAATGAAGCGACAGAAAACGAAATATTAACTAACAATGATACTTTAACCGTATGAAAAAGACAAAGTACATCCTGAATGCCTTCGTCGCATTCGCATTCGCTCTTTTGTTTACTCAATGTAACCAGAAGAATGATTCATCTGCCACGACAACAGCTCCGGCCGTTGCAGGAACAAATATGAAAATCGCCTACGTAGAGGTGGATTCGCTTCTTACCAAATACCGCTACTGGAACGATCTGAACGAAGAGATGATCAAGAAGGAAGAAAACATCCGCACCACACTGAACGAAAAGGCCAAGGAACTGGACGGCGAGATGAGAGAATTCCAGCGCAAGATTGAAAACAACGGATTCGCAAGCCGCGAACGTGCCGAACAGGAAAACGCACGTCTGCTCCAGAAGCAGCGCGACCTCCAGCAGCTGCAGGAAAAGCTCTATGCAGAACTGCAAGCTGAAAACCAGAAGAACAGCCTCCAGCTGCGCGACTCAATCAACTCGTTCCTGAAAGTGTACAACCAGTCAAAAGGATACAGCCTGATCATCAGCAACACACAGCTCGACAACCTGCTGTTTGCCGACAAGTCACTCGACATCACACAGGAAATCGTGGAAGGGCTGAACGCACGCTACAATCCGGCTCCCAAGAAATAAGGACTGCCGGTTCCGGCAAGCCTCGAGATATAAAGTCACGAAGATACGGGTATTCGCTTTCCGTTCTTCGTGACTTTTTTGCACCGTCAGAAATATACATTCAATTCTACAAAGAACAGATCGGAATCATCGTCCGGATTGGTGGCAAACTCGATCTTGTTCTCACGGGCCAGCCACCCGATAGCCGCATTCAGATCACGGTCGGAAAGCCCTGAGGCTTTCTTCAATTCCTTGTAGCCCACAAGCGGTCCATGATTGCGGACCACACGCCAGACGATGCCGGCATTCATTCCAATGCTTACCTTATCCATACTCACACGTTTTTTACAGTTATCACTTATTTGTTTTTACAGCCGCAATATACGGCAATCATCCTACAGCAGCATGTTCCGCCAACTGAAAACATCGTTCCAATTCCGCCTCAGCGTCCTGTAGCCTGCAAGTATTCACGCTTCTTTATCTGATACTTCGCATATGCCTCCACATACCGGTCGCGGCTCTGGCGATAAAGAGTCTGCGCCTCCAGCAGATCGCTCATCGAACAGGTTCCGGCAGCGTAATAGTCCGTGTTCAGACGCAGGTTCTCCGCAGACTGAGAGATGGAAACCTGCGCAATCTCCACGTTCCGATAAGCATCAGTCAGGTCATCCCACGTGCTTTCCATCCGCAGTTTCAGCAAATCGCTTCCGTCGGCAAGCGTATTCTCTGCCGACTGTATCTCCAGCTTGTGCTTCTTGATGTCGTGCGCTCCTCCCCACCATCCGGAAAGCGGAACGCTTACCGTGACAAAGCCAATCCATGAAGTGCAGTCCTTATCCAGCAGGTTGTTGTATCCGTATCCGCCTCCGACGGCCACCGTCGGCAGGTTCTTCCCCACACTGATGCGGTGTTCGATGCGTTTGGCTCTCAAGTCCGTATTCATCAGATTGTATTCGTCGGTACGGTACAAGGCTTCTTCGGGATCGGTATAAAGGAAGCCGGGATTGCGGGGAAGCGAATCAGCCAGCACGAAGTCTATTCCGATGCTGTCTGTTCCGGCTCCGATGTATTGCGCCAGCAGACGGCGCGCCAGACGGCAGGCGTTTTCGGCAGAAAGGCGCGCACTGAGCGTTTCGTTGCTGCGGAGCTGCACCTGCAACAGATCATTGCGTGTGGTGACTCCCGCTTCGACCGATGCGGTGACATCATTCGTCAACTGCGCCAACTGCTTTTCCAGGGCGGCGATGGTGCGCAGTTTCTCCTGCGCCACAACAGCCTGCCAGAAATAATTCTCCACCGTAAGCTCCACTTCGTATTCCGACTGGTGGCGCAAGAGGCGGTATTTTTCGACGTTCTCCTTTGCCAGCTTGTTCCCGTTTACGATCTGTCCTCCCGTGAATACCGGCATTGCCGCCGACACTCCGCCCACAATGCCGTTCTTCAACATCGACAATCCCATGCCCGGCGCCAGTTCAAGGTCGAGGACAGGCTTGTCAGACATGAAGCCTCCGCCCGAAGCGGAAAGAGTAGGGAAATAATTCGTAAAGGCGTTCTTGCGTTCGTGCGCAGCCACCTTCAGATCGTTTTCGGCATTCTTCATGCGCACGTTGTTCTGCAAGGCAGCTTCTATGCACTCGTCCAGCGTATAGACATGCTGGGCAAAAGTCGTTCCCGCCAGCATAAGGCCGACCGTCAGAACGGATATACTTCTAAGTTTCATTGCTTCAATCAGCTAAAAGATTCATAAGTTATTGTTTCTCCAAAGCATCCCACTTCTCGCGCCGTTCCGAGGTGCCGCGGAAAATGAGCAGATACATGCACGGCAGGACGGTAAGCAGGAAAACCATCGTTATGAGCGTGCCGTAGCAGATGACCGTTCCCATCGGCATCCACAGGCTCGAGCGTCCCAGAATCATCGGAATCACGCCCATCGAAGCAGCGGCCGAAGTCAGGAAGATGGGACGCATACGCCGCCGTGCGGAATGGTAGATGGCATCGGAAGCACTCAAATGCTCCGCAGCCCGCAGCTCTTCGGCATAGTCTATCATGATGATGCCGTTACGCACAATGATACCCATAAGGCTTACCACTCCCAATATGCTGGTGATGCTGAAGTCCACCCCCTGAATGAGAATGCCGAAGGCGGTACCGAAGAGGCAAAGCGTCAGGCTGCCGAATATCAGCAGGGCAATGCTGATTTTGCGGAAATGAGCCAGAAGGATGAAGAAGATGATTACGGAAGCCAGCATCAGACCGCTCATGATCTGAGGCATGTCTTCATCCGTCTTCTCCTGCTCTCCGCCGTAAGAAAGAGTCACCCCGTCTGAAAGCTGCATGTCTTTCATCGCTTCCTGCACACGGGCAGTCATCTGCATGGCATTCATGCCGCGCTCCAGTTCCGCCTGCACGCTGACGGTGTATATTCCGTTGCGCCGGACAATCTGTCCCTCCTCCCATGCAGGCTCCACATCCGCCACTTGCCGCAAGGGAACGTTCTCCAGTCCGCCGGCTACAGGTATCAGTTCGTCTTCCACATCAGCCGAAAAGGCACGGTCGGCTTTGGTGCTTTTCAGCACAACCGGTATCCGATAATCACCTTCCCACACGTTGGCTATCGCCAGCCCGTCGCCATAGCGCATGGCAAGGGTGGACTCCAGTCCGAGGTTGGTCACGCCCAAACGGGTAGCCTCATCTTCTTTCAGGTTGACGGCCACGGCGGGCAACGGCTCGTTGAAGTCGGTCTGCACGAGGATAAGTTCCGGTATCTGCTTCAGCTCTTCCAGCACCGCTTGCGCGTCATGCTTCAGCACTTCCAAGTCTTCGCCCGACAGCCGCACCTCGATAGGATAGGCGGCATCGCTGTAACACAACTGCTTGAAGCGCACGCGAGCACCGGGGAAGTAGTCGGTGTATTTCGGGGTGTACTCGTCCAGCAGTGCCTCGGTGTCGCGGATGCCCGTGGTGTTCACGATGAACTGGGCATAGTTGGTGCCGGGAATCTGCGGCGCATACGAGGTCTGGAAGCGGGGCGAGGCGCATCCCTTGAAGGAAGCCACACTCACCACGCGCGGGTCTTGGCGCAGGATGTGTTCCATGCTGTCTGCCACTTGTGCAGTGATATCCACATCAGTTCCCGTAGGGAGGTATATCTCCACGGCAAACTGGTTACGATCGGCCACGGGCAGGATGCGCTGGGGCAAACCTGTCAACATCACCGCACCCACCACGATAGAAACCACGCCAACGGTCACCGTTATCTTCGGATGGGCAAAGCACTTGTCGAACAACCAGTCATATTGCTTCTGCAAGAGTTCGAGGAAGTTAAACGGCTTCTTGCCTTCCGTCTTCTTTACCGCCATAGGCTTACGTATGAACCAGAACTGCATGAAGGGTACAAGCAGTGTTGCCACGAGCAGCGATGTGCCCAGCACAATAGAAATCGCCCACGGGAAGCTCAGCACGAACTCGTTCAACATGCCCGTCAGCGTGAACAGGAACGGGAAGAACGTGATACTAATCGCCAGCGTAGCGGAGAAGATGGACTTGAGGAAATGCGTAGTGCTATAGATAGAGGCGTGCCACCGCGACATGCCTTCGCCCAACATCTCCAGGTAGCTGTCGATAATGACTATCGAATTGTCGACAATCATACCCAACGTGACTATCAACGCCGCCAGCGTTACGGTATTCAGTTCGATGCCGAAAGCATAGAACAGTCCCAAGGATATGAATATGGTAATCGGAATAGTAGATGCAGCCACCAATGCCACACGCAAGGGCAACAAGAGCATCACCACGATAACCACCGCCACGATAGCGATAACCAGCTCGTGGAGGAAGTTCATCACGCTGTCGTCCACCACCTTCGGCTGGTCGGTGATGCGGAACAAGGTAACATCGCTGGGCAGTTCCGTCTGAAACTCATCCAGCACCTTGTTGATTTCATCGCCCATCGCCACAATGTTCTTTCCCTTCTTCATCTCGATGGAGAGCAGAAGGCACTTGCGCCCGTTATTAGTGATGTAACTGTCGGGATCAGGATATTCACGTACCACACGAGCTACATCCTTCAGACGGACCACATTGCCTTTCGGGTCGGTATAGACAATCTGCTCCTGAACGTCACGCACAGTATTGAGCGAACGGCTGACGTAGATAGGCTCTACCATGGTGCCGTCCTTCACCCGTCCGCCACTGGTGATGAACCCTTTCTGCATCAGACTGAGGGCAAGGGTCTGTTCATTCATGCCATACTTGGAGAGGCGGTCGTGGTCCAGATAGACCGATATCTGTTCGTTCTGCATCCCGCTCACGGTCATGCGTCCCACGGCAGGGATGCGGCGCAGACGGCCTTGCAGCAAGTCCATGTAGTCGTCCAGCTCGCGGTAGGTCTTGTCATCGCTCTCCATGGTGATCAGCAGAGCAGACGTATCTCCGAAGTCGTCCTGCACCACCAATGCCAGCACATTGGAGGGCAGTTCGCTCTTGAACTGCGACACGCCGTGCTTGAACTTGCTCCAGAACTCATCCTTGTCCGTAAGCTCATCGTTCAGCTCCACCTGTATGTAGGCAATACCGTCGCGGCTTTTCGAGAAAGTTTTCTCTTTCTTCACTTCCTTGTAGGTAAAGATATAGTCTTCCAGCGGCTTGGTTACCTGTTCAACCATTTCCCGGGCCGTATTGCCGGGAGCCACCGCCACCACAATTCCCTGGCGGACGGTGAAGTCGGGAAACTCGTTCTTGCGCATTTCGGGCAGGCTGTACACGCCGAATGCCACCAGACAGGCCACTACCAGAATGACTATCTGCCGGTAGTGCATCGCCCATTCCACAAAGTTACGTCTTGTCTTTTCCATAATGCGTGATTATTGCTTTGCCTCCTCGTCTGTTGTGATCCGGGTTCCGTTGCAGACCTTCTGCTGCCCTTCTATGATGATGCGGTCATCCGCCTTGAGTCCGGATGCAACCACCACTCCGTCGCCGGAAAAGCCGCCGCAGGAGATCACCCGTTTTTCCGCAACGCCATTGTTGTCTGTCCATACAAACGACCTGTTCTTTTCGTCCAGCTGCACAATGCGTGCAGGAACTATAACCGCCGTTCCTCCACCGGCGCCAGCCAATCTGACTTCGGCCACCATGCCCGGCATCAAAGCTCCTCCGGCATCCGCCACGTCAATCTTCACTTCATAAGAGCGGGAAAGCGGGTTCGCCATGACTCCCTTCTCGCTCACCTCCCCCGAAAACCGGCGGTTTCCCAATGCCGGGACAACAATCTCCGCCTTCTGACGCAAGGAAACCGAAGCAATCTCCGACTCCGGCATGGATATCTTTACCTTCAGCCTGCTTACCCCCAGCAGCTTTCCGACGGCCATCCCGGGAATCACGTTCTGTCCCACTTCGACCGACTTGTCTGCTATCACTCCGCTGAACGGGGCATACAGCTTGCAATCCTTCAGGTTCTTGCGGGCCATTTCTTCCATGGAACGCGCCTGCTGGAGCTTGCTCTGCACCTCCACCCACTTGATTTCGGGCAGACTTCCCTTGCCGTGAAGCTCTTTCATGCGGCGGTAGGCGTCTTCCGCCTGCACAAGCGCAGCCTTTGCCGCGTCATAGCTGCTTCGAACCGACGTGGCATCGAGCGAGGCAAGAAGCTGCCCCTTCTCCACCCGGTCGCCCAGGCGGAAGCTGACGGCATTCACCGTTCCCATAACGGAAAAGCTGAGCGGAGTGCCGGCCGCTTCCTCCACCGTTCCGGAAAAACGCCCGGACGTCTTCTGCTCGGACAATGCAACCTTCATCACTTTCACTCTTACGGGAGAAGGTCCGCCGGTCTTCTCCTCTTTCACTTGGCACCCGGCCAGTGCCAGCGATGCAGACACCGCCAGCACAAAACAACGAATCATTTTCATACTTACTATTTTACTATTGTTTATCTTTCAAAAAAAACACAGCGCATGTACGTCCTTTTGCCGACACGAGGTTTCCCGCAAAAAGATGACGAATAACTTTAAGCAAGATAACGGGTCATTCAAGTCAAAATAAGCCGTCATCTCAAATGACTTGTCAGCTTATTTTTTTAAAAATCCGCCGTCTTTTTTCATGGATGCAAAGAAAAATGCTTTGAAAAAATTTTCTCGTTTCTCCCAAAATCAGACAATCGGGACAATATTTAAGAAGTAAGCATCATCAAGTATTGTCTTTATTTCGTTTATTTTGCAGCGAAACACAAAAATGTATGGAGAAAAAAATAATGGAGAGAAGTCTGAACGACGATAAAGCAAAGGAAGGGGTCATTTATTATGACGACCGGCTGGCACTTATAGACAATATATCGAATCCCAAGATGCAGAAACGGCAGGAGGTTATCAAAGTCAACGTTTTCATATCATTGCTGTGCCTGAGAGGTTCCGTGTCGATCTCTATCAATGGAGAGAAAAAGACCCTGAAAAAAAACGAGCTGCTTATCTGCCGGCCGAACATCATCATAGGAAACAGCGAGCCCGACACGGACGTGGAGTTCAGAGGTATCTGCCTGTCGCCCGAATACATAAAGCAGATGACGCTGATCTCCCGAAGCACATGGAACGCGCAGCAGTTCTTCGAGAAAAACCCGATTCTTTCTCTGCGCTCCGAAGAAGTGACGCTGTTCAACCAATACTACGACCTTCTCCGCTCGAAGCTTACGAACGCCGCCTGCAAGCACGGGCGCGAAGTAACCGACGCGCTGCTCCGCGCATTCATGTACGAGTTTCACGACGTGCTCGAACGCTTCATCGAAATCAAGCCTCACGGATACACATCGGCCGAGAACCTGTTTTTCGCCTTCACTGAACTGATCGCTTCGTCCTATCCCAAAAGCCGTTCGGTGGCATGGTATGCCGACAAGCTGCACATCACGCCCAAGTATCTTTCGGCCATCTGCAAGGAAACGAGCGAGCATACGGCCTCCGAGATCATCAACCAGTATGTTGTGACGGACATCAAGCAACTGCTGAACCGCACGGACATGAGCATCAAGGAAGTGTCGAACGAGCTGGACTTCCCCAACCTGTCGTTCTTCGGGAAATACGTGAAAAGATACTTCGGATGCTCGCCCCGCGAATACCGCGACAAGCTGTCGCAAAAGTTCGAATAAGCGGCCCGCCTGTCACTCATGATGATAAGGGCCGTTGTTCAGTATGTTCATGGCACGGTAGAGCTGCTCGGCAAAGACAAGCCTGACCATCTGATGCGAGAAAGTCATCTTCGAGAGTGAAATCTTGTCCTGCGCCGCCTGATACACGGCCGGAGAAAATCCGTACGGCCCGCCAACGACAAACACCAGCCTGCGGTTCACCGCATGCATCTTCTTCTCCATCCATGCGGCAAACTCCACCGAGCGGAACTCTTTACCATGCTCATCAAGCAGCACCGCGCAATCTCCAGGCTGAATGGCTTTCAATATCAGCTCGCCTTCTTTTTCCTTCTGCTGCTCCCGGCTCAGGCTCTTCGTGTTCTTCAGCTCCGGAATCACCTCCATCTCACACGGCACATAGTGGCCGGCACGCTCCAGATAGTCGCGTATCCCCTCTGCATAGAGTCTGTCGGCGGTACGACCCACCACAAGCAATGTTATTTTCATCCTTTTTTTATCTGATTTAATCGTGTAACTTTTGCAAAGATACGAATAATACTTACCTTTGCCGCAAACAAAACCTTTTATAATCGAATCAAGATGGACGAAAAAATTGTGAAAGATCTGATAGACCGTCTGATCGACCTCTCTTTTGCAGAGGACATAGGCGACGGTGACCATACCACATTATCATGTATCCCTGCCGACGCAATGGGCAAATCGAAGCTGCTCATCAAGGAAGAAGGAATACTGGCAGGCATTGAAGTGGCGAAAGAAGTGTTCAGACGCTTCGACCCGACACTCCAGGTAGAGGTATTCATCAACGACGGCGCGCATGTAAAGCCGGGCGACGTGCCGATGACGGTGACGGGGAAAGTGCAGTCGCTGCTGCAGACAGAACGCCTGATGCTGAACATCATGCAGCGCATGAGCGGCATTGCTACCATGACCCATAAATACGTGGAACGCCTCGAAGGCACGAAGACCCGCGTGCTCGACACGCGGAAAACGACTCCGGGAATGCGCATCCTCGAGAAGATGGCGGTGAAGATAGGCGGAGGCGTGAACCACCGCATCGGACTGTTCGACATGATTCTGCTGAAGGACAACCACGTAGACTTTGCGGGAGGAATAGACAAGGCCATCACACGTGCCAAAGAATACTGCAAGGAAAAGGGCAAGGACCTGAAGATTGAAATCGAAGTGCGCAACTTCGACGAGCTGCAGCAGGTGCTCGACCTGGGCGGAGTGGACCGTATCATGCTCGACAACTTCACGCCGGAAAACACGCGCAAGGCCGTTGAAATGGTCGGCGGGCGTTATGAGATCGAGTCTTCCGGAGGAATCACCTTCGACACGCTCCGCGACTATGCGGAATGTGGAGTGGACTTCATTTCTGTAGGCGCTCTCACCCATTCGGTAAAGGGGCTTGACATGAGCTTCAAGGCTTGCTGAGAAAAAACTTAGACTTAAAACTAGATAAAGATGAAAAAAAGTATTTTGCTTAAAGTAATGTTGGCGGCTGTCCTCTGCATAGCAGGCGCAGCCAACGGCATGGCACAGGACTGGAAATCGATCCTCTCCGGAGTGGCGAACGCCGTGATCAACAAGGCTACGGGCGAAAGCAATTCGATTGTGGGAACATGGACCTACGCCGGCCCTGACTGCAAGTTCACCAGCGACAACCTGCTGGCAAAAGCCGGAGGCGAAGTGGCTTCAAAAAAGATTGAAGAAAAGATGAGCGGCGTATTCGAACTGCTGGGATTCAAGGAAGGCTCTTCCTATACGTTCAACGAAGACAGCACTTATACGGCAACCATCGGAAGCCGCACCACCCAAGGCACCTACAGCTACAATCCGGACACGAAGGAGCTGACAATGAAGACGCGCCTGGGCATCAAAACGAACGTGACGGTATCAAAAGGACTGACGGGCGACACGATGAGCCTGCTGTTCAAGGCAGACAAGCTGATGTCACTGGCACAGAACATCACCGGAGCGATTGCCGGAAAATCCTCAAACAGCGCCATCAGCACAGCAACATCCTTGCTGAACGAATACGACGGACTGCAACTGGGCGTATCGCTGAAGAAACAATAACACTGTCGGAACACATACAAGAAGAACGGCCGGAACAGGAACATCGTCTGTTTCGGCCGTTCTTCTGCACCGGCACAACGGGTCAGATAATCCCTTTGCTCGAAGGGACTTCATAATGATAGATATCCCGCCTTACAGCCATTCGGATACTGCGCGCCAAGGCCTTGAAGATGCCTTCAATCTTATGGTGCTCGTTCGTTCCTTCAGCCTTGATGTTCAGATTCATCCGTGCCTCATCGCTGAATGACTTGAAGAAATGGAAGAACATCTCCGCAGGCATATCTCCCACCTTTTCCCGCTTGAACTCCGCATCCCATACCAGCCACGGGCGCCCTCCGAAATCAAGAGCCACCTGGCAAAGGCAATCGTCCATCGGAAGACAATAGCCATAACGCTCGATTCCCCGCTTGTCGCCCAACGCCTTGCGCAGACACTCGCCCAAAGCCAGTGCCGTGTCTTCGATGGTATGATGCTCGTCCACCTGCAAATCTCCGTTTACACGGACAGTCAGATCCAGTCCTCCATGCTTGCCTATCTGTTCCAGCATGTGGTCAAAAAAGCCCAGACCTGTACCAATGTCACATTTCCCGCTCCCGTCCAGATTCATCCGGACGAAAACATCTGTTTCCTTCGTTGTCCGCCGCACCTCGGCCACACGTTCGCCGGCGAAAAGGAACTCCGCCACCCGGTCCCAGTCGGTTGTGGCAAGCACGCATGTATCTTCCATCCCCGTTCCTTCCACCAGTGACTTGTCCGGCTGGAGCAAGATAGCCTTGCATCCCAGGTTGTGAGCCAGCTCGACATCCGTAGCCCGGTCTCCGATGACAAAGCTTCCCTCCAGATCATATTCCGGATTGCCGATATAAGCCTTCAGCATACCCGTTCGAGGCTTCCGTGTAGGAGCATTGTCTTCCGGAAAACTGCGGTCGATGCATACTTCATCAAACTCCACTCCCTCGCCCTTGAGCGTGTTCATCACCAGATTATGCACAGGCCAGAAGGTGCCTTCAGGAAAAGCGGCCGTACCCAACCCGTCCTGATTGGTAACCATCACGAAACGGAAATCCAGCTTATGGCGTATAAAATAAAGGTTGCGGAACACCTTGGGATAAAACTCCAGTTTTTCGAACGAGTCGAGCTGGTAGTCCACCGGAGGCTCGATTACCAGTGTTCCGTCGCGGTCTATGAATAAAACTTTCTGCTTCATGCCTTTTCAGTCTTTATATTGTTTCAGAGCCTCAAGCAAGGCATCGTTTTCCGGACGCGTGCCGATGGTGATGCGCAAACAGTTATGGCACAGCGTCACGTTCGTACGGTTGCGCACAATGATTCCCTTGTCCACCAGGTAATCATAGATACTCTTGGCATCGCTCACCTCTGCCAGAAAGAAATTCGCATCAGTCGGATACACGTGCCGGCTGCACTTCAGTTTCTTGAACTCCCCTATCATCCGGGAACGTTCTTCAAGCAATGATTTCACCCACAGCTTCACCTGATAATGCTGCCCAATCATGCGGATAGCCTCTTCCTGTGTCAGCCGGTTGATGTTGTACGGATATTTTATCTTGGTAAGTATCCCGATTACGTCCGGCGAAGCAAAAGCCATGCCCAGACGGATGGCCGCACACCCCCACGCTTTAGAGAACGTCTGCAAAACCACCAGGTTAGGGTGCATCTCCAGTTCCGCCAGAAACGAAGGCTCATCAGAAAAGTCAGCATAAGCCTCGTCCACAACCACCAGCCCTCCGAATCCTTCAAGCAGTGCCAGAATCTCCTTCCGGTCAAGATTGTTACCCGTAGGATTATTGGGCGAACAAAGGAACATCAGCTTGGTGTTCCCGTCCGAGGCCGCCAGCATGTCGCCGGCCTTGAAGCGGAACTCAGCGTCAAGGCGCACATTGCGGTATTCCACATCGTTCACATCGGCACAAACCTTATACATGCCGTAAGTCGGTTCGATGGCCACCACATTGTCGATGCCGGGACGGCAAAAGGCGCGGAACAGCAGATCAATGGCCTCGTCGCTTCCGTTTCCCAGAAAGATCTGTTCGGGAAGCACCTTCTTGACCACAGCGATCTTCCGTTTCAGATCCCCCTGCAACGGGTCCGGATAACGGTTGTTGGGCGCGTTGTACGGATTCTCATTGGCATCGAGAAAGACCGAAGCCTCCTTTCCGCTATATTCGTCGCGCGCCGAAGAATAAGGTTTCAAGGCCCAGATGTTCGGCCGCGTCAGTTCTTCCAGTGTTTTCATATCTTCCGGTTTAATCGTAATGAAACAGCGTTTTTATGTGCATCCAGGTATTCGTTGGCCGCCAGCACTTCGATGGCCGGCCCAATGGTAGCGATGCCTTCGGGAGTAACTTCCTGGAAAGTGATTTTCCGGACAAAACTGTCAAGGCTCACTCCGCTGTAGGCTTTTGCATACCCGTTGGTGGGCAAGGTATGGTTCGTGCCCGAAGCATAGTCGCCCGCACTCTCAGGCGAATACGATCCGAGGAACACCGAGCCTGCATTGACAATCTTTTCCGCCACCGCCGCATAGTCACGAGTTTCGATGATGAGATGCTCGGGAGCGTATTCGTTGACCATGGCTATTCCTTCCTCCAGACTTTCCACCAGAACCAGACGGCTTGACTCGAGCGACTTCATAGCTATCTGTTTTCGCGGGAGCAATGCCAGCTGACGTTCCACTTCCGCCTGCGTCTTTTCCAGCAGTCCGCGGGAGGTAGTGACAAGCAGCACCTGGCTGTCCACTCCATGCTCTGCCTGCGAAAGAAGGTCGGAAGCCACAAAGGCCGGATTGGCCGTTTCATCTGCAAGCACCGCCACTTCCGACGGACCTGCCGGCATATCTATCGCCACATCGCGCAAGGATACCTGCTGCTTGGCAGCCGTGACATACTGGTTCCCCGGCCCGAAAATCTTATATACTTTAGGTATGGAGCCTGTGCCGTAAGCCATGGCTCCAATAGCCTGGACTCCGCCAGCCTTGAACACCTTGCTGACTCCCGCCACCTGCGCTGCATAAAGGATGGCCGGACTGATCTTTCCGCTCTTGTCGGGAGGAGTGCAAAGCACAATCTCCCGGCATCCGGCAATGCGTGCCGGAGTTGCCAGCATCAGTACGGTAGAAAACAAGGGAGCTGTTCCGCCCGGAATATAAAGCCCCACCTTTTCGATGGCTACGGCCTTCTGCCAGCAAGTCACACCCGGCAAGGTAGACACCTTTTTCCCTTCGAACTTCTGCGAAGAATGAAAGGTGTGTATATTCTTGTATGCCAACATGATGGCCGCCTTCAGCTCGATGCTTACAGCCTTTTCGGCCTCCCTGAACTCGTCTTCCGTGACAGCCAGCGAATGCAGCTTCACCTTGTCGAACATTTCTTCGTATTCCATTACCGCCTTGTCGCCCTCATTACGCACGCGGCCGAGGATTCCGCAAACCGTTTCCCTCAGCGATCCGGTGTCGAGAGTCGGACGTTTCAGAATCTCTTTCCAATCCGCCCGCTCGGGATATATGATTACATTCATCGTTTTGAGTCTATTTAAAGGTTAAAGTATCATCTTTTCGATGGGAAGAACCAGGATTCCCTGCGCGCCAATCGCCTTCAGCTTTCCGATGATTTCCCAGAAACGTTTCTCGTCGAGCACGGTATGCACGCTGCTCCAGCCTTCCGTGGCCAGCGGCATCACCGTAGGACTCTTGATTCCCGGCAGCACTTCGATAATATCCTTCACTTTGTCGGCGGGCACGTTCATCAGCACATACTTTTTGTCTTCCGCCGCCTTTACCGCTCCGATACGGAAAAGCAGTTCCTTCAGAATCTCCTTCTTTTCATCAGACAGTCCCTTGTTTCCGATGAGCAGCGCTTCGCTCTTCATCACCACTTCCACTTCCTTCAGGTTGTTGCTGATAAGCGTCGAACCGGAACTCACGATGTCAAAGATGGCATCCGCCAGCCCGATTCCCGGGGCGATCTCCACCGAGCCGGTAATCACATGGATTTCCGCCTTTATCCCGTTTCTGTCAAGAAAGTTTTTCAGGATTGCAGGATAAGACGTGGCTATCTTCTTTCCGTTGAACCATTCCAGTCCGGTGTAGTCCACCTCCTTATGTATGGCAAGCGAAAGCCGGCACTTGCTGAATCCCAGACGCTGGATAATGTCAGCATCTTCGGCCCGCTCTACAAATTCATTTTCTCCAACCACTCCCACATCGGCAATTCCGCCCGCCACGCACTGCGGGATATCGTCGTCGCGCAAAAAGAGCACCTCGACGGGGAAATTACTCGACTGGGTAAGCAAAGTGCGCTTGGAAGTGGACAGCTTTATGTCCGCTTCTTCAAGCAGAGCCATCGTGTCTTCATACAGACGGCCTTTCGATTGTACGGCAATTCTCAACATATATTCATTGTTTTTAAATGTTTGCAAAAACGAAAAAAGGCCTGCCGTTCGCTATTCGGCAAGCCTTCCTTTTCTTTTTATGTGTACCGGCACACACCTTCAGCCTACCGTCTGTTCCGTCAGGCAATGATGATGGTGATGTGTTCTGGTATAGATCATACTTTCTTCGTTCTGTTGTTTGTGACAAAAATATAGCTTGCGTTTCAATTATGCAAGCATTTGTCGGAAAATATTGCTTTTTTCTTCTGTTTTATCAACTATATTCAGATTGCCGGCTCCACTTCCCCGTCTTCCGTTTCGCATCCGCTGAAATGAAGTTCGCTGAGCGCCTTCTCCTTCGAGAAAGTGAAATAGGTACACGACGCCTTTGTGCAAGGCTCTCCCGCGCTATTGCAGAGGCATGCCTCCACTGTCACGATATTGCGCCTCTGTTCGGCGATTCTGCCCCGAACCACCAGATACTTGTCGGTGGTATGCACCGGCTTGAGATAGCGCAGCTCCATTTTCGACGTCACCCCTGTGGTCTGCAGCTTGCGGGCTATAGTCCACGCGCTGACTTCATCCAAAAGCGTAGCCTGTATCCCTCCGTGCAGCGTATGCGTCCATCCCTGGTATTTCGGTTCCGGATGCCAGAAACAAACCACTTCATCACCGTCTTCATAAAACTCCATTTTCACTCCCGCTTCGTTGTCGGGCGCACAGCCGAAACAGAAGTAACCGTCCATTCCAAGCCACGGATTGACTATCTTTTTCATACTTCCTCCTCCTGATACGTAAAGTCCACACACGCACGTCCGCATTTCGCGTCTTTCAGAATGCCGGCTGCCGCCAGATGATCGGGATGAACGGAATACGCCTTCACATCATCAAGCGAATCGAATGCGCTCTCCAGACAGATGTCCCACTCTTCCGCCGGGTTCACGTTCAGTCCCACATGGATGTTTCTGATACAGGAAATCTTTTCGGGAAGCGCCTCGATAGCGGCCTTAAAACGATGCATGATGTCCGATTTTTCCGCCGGATCCAGCGTATCTTTCAGTTTGAACAAAACAATGTGCTTGACCATAGTTGTGTATATTTATGAATTTCGTATATTTGTATATTGCAAATATAGAAATTAATTACCGAAACTGTATCATGATTATCATTGGAATTGCCGGAGGGACAGGTTCCGGAAAAACAACTGTCGTGAAACGCATCGTAGAAAGCCTTCCGCCCGACGAAGTGGTGGTACTTCCGCTCGACTCTTATTATAAGGACAGCAGCCATGTGCCGGCAGAAGAACGGCAAAACATCAACTTCGACCATCCCAACGCTTTCGACTGGGATCTGCTGTCGAAACACATCTCCATGCTCCGCAAAGGCGAGGCCATCGAGCAGCCTGTGTATTCTTATCTGACCTGCACCCGCCAGGCACAGACCATACACATCGAGCCACGCAAGGTTGTCATCATAGAAGGCATACTGGCATTGAGCGACAAACGCCTCAACAGGCAGATGGACCTGCGCATCTTTGTAGACGCCGACCCGGACGAACGGCTGATCCGCGTGATACAGCGCGACGTGATCGAAAGGGGACGGACCGCCGAAGCGGTGATGGAACGCTACATGCGCGTGCTCAAGCCCATGCATCTGGAGTTCATCGAACCGGCCAAACGGATAGCAGACCTCATCGTTCCGCAAGGCGGACACAATGAAAAGGCCATAGAGATACTGAAGCTGTATATTGAAAAGATTGTGGGACGATGAAACGTTATGCCATCCAGCAGCTCTGCCTGCTCATCTGCCTCTGCCTGTTCTCCTGCAAGCCGAAGCAAAACGAAATTCCGCCCGTCGACTTGCCGCAGATCAAGGAACGGGGAGAGCTTGTGGCTCTCACCGTCAACGGTTCGGCATCCTACTTCAACTATCGGGGAGAGCCGATGGGCTTTCAATATGAACTAGCCCAGCAGTTCGCCCGTTCGCTGGGACTGAAGCTGCGCATACAAGTGGTAAAAGACGAAGCGGAACTGATAGACAGCCTGCTCAGGGGAAAAGGCGACCTGATTGCCTATAACCTGCCCATCACCAATCCACTGAAAGACAGCCTGATATTCTGCGGGGAAGAAAACATCACCCGCCAGGTCATCGTGCAGCGCAAAGGAAAACAGGCGCTGAAAGACGTGACCCAGCTGATCGGAAAAGAGATTTACACCACACCCGGAATATTCCACGAACGCCTGAAGAACCTCAACAGCGAACTGGGAGGAGGAATCAACATCCATGAAGTGCCTACCGATACGGCCACGGCCGAAGACCTGATCACATGGGTGTCGGAAGAAACTATAGACTATACGGTGGCTACGGACGAAATCGCCCGGATCAACCGCACCTATTATCCGAACCTCGACATCAGCATGGCCATCAGCTTCGACCAGCGTTCGGCATGGGCCGTGCGGAAAACCTCGCCCCTGCTGGCTGAAGCCGCCGACCAATGGCACAAGGAAAACATCGGCTCCGCAGAGTTCAAGGCCAGCGCAAGGCGTTACTTCGAGCTGAACAAGCGGCCTTCGTACGGTCCGATCCTCTCCGTGCGGGAAGGAAAAATATCGCACTACGACGACCTGTTCCGCAAATATGCCAAACAGATCGGATGGGACTGGAGGCTGCTGGCCTCGCTAGCCTATACCGAATCGAACTTCAACCCCGACGTGGTTTCATGGGCCGGAGCGAGAGGACTGATGCAGCTCATGCCGGCCACCGCACGCGCCCTGGGAGTGCCTCCGGGAAAAGAAAAAGACCCCGAAGAAAGCATCAAGGCCGCTGTCAAGTACATCGCTTCCATGCAGCGCTCCTTCGAACGGATCGAAGAGAAAGAAGACCAGACCAAATTCATACTCGCCGCCTACAATGCCGGCATCGGCCATGTGACAGACGCAATGGCTCTTGCCGAAAAATACGGACGCAACCAATACCTGTGGGAACACAATGTGGCCCACTTCATCCTGCTGAAAAGCGAGAAAACGTATTATCAGGATCCGGTGTGCAAGAACGGATACCTGCGGGGAACAGACACATACCGCTTTGTGAAAGAAATCACAGACCGGGCGGAATACTACAAAAAGAAAATCAGGCGGTAGGCGGTCCGGCAAGACGGAATCCGCAGCGCCGGCTCATTGCAGCCAAACGATCGAACCGACCGGAGGAACGCCCGCATCCTCATCCAGCCCGTTAAGCCTGTAAAGATTTTTCAGCTTCACGCCGAACTTCTGCGAAATGGAATACATCGAATCGCCCGGGCGGACAATGTAGCTGACAAACCCGTCTACGGCATGCTTGTGCTTTTCTTCCAGGTAAACGATTTCTCCTCCCCGAAATTCATAGCCCTTCGGCAGCTCGTTGTAGGTGCGGATCCGTTTCTTCTTTATATCAAACTCGCGCCCGATCGACTTGAACGTATCCCCCTCGCGGGCAATCACGTAGAGCAAGTCGTTGGCAAGATAAGGCTGATGGGGATTCGGAAACTCTTCGGCCCATTTCAGTCCGCCTTTCCGGTCATATTTGTCCAGATCATACAGCTCGATGATATTGATCAGACGGGTGGCATATCTCGGGTCGGTGGCATATCCTGCCTTCTTCAGTCCCTTCGCCCATCCCTTGTAGTCGGTGATCTTCAGTTTGAACAGAAAAGCATAGCGCGTGCCTCCGCGCAGAAATTTGGAGTGGTCGCGGTAAGAATCCTTCGGATGACGGTAGGCGCGGAAACATTCATTGGGAGCGTCATCATTGGCGCGCACGGTGCGTCCCTCCCAATATTTGCCGCACTTGATTCCGAAATGATTGTTCGATCGCCGCGCGAGCTGGCTCTTTCCCGCTCCAGACTCCAGCAGTCCCTGAGCCAGCGTGATGCTGGCCGGAACATGATAGCGTTTCATCTCGTCCACCGCTATTTTGCGATACTTGTGAATGTAGTCTTCGTATGCCTTGTTACGTTTCTGCGCCGACAGGTTACCTGCAACCAACGCTGCCAGCAGAACAAAGAAAAAATATCGTATATTTCCCATCAGTTCCTTTTTCTAACAAATTTCCACAAAGATAACGGATTGGCGAAAAATGCCTGCACCCGAATGCTTAAAAATACCGAAAAACAAAGATTTTGACCATATATTGCGAACATAAAGATAGAAGGAATGCGATTTTCCGCTAAATTTGTAAAAGAAGGACCAACAAAAAAGAAAAAAGACGATGAAAGAGATTCACATTGACATCCGTATCAGATCTGCCGCTTACGAAGAGCTTGACGAAGAACAGCGCCTGCTTATCGACGCGGCGAAAGAAGCTACGGCACGGAGCTACGCTCCATACTCGAGATTTGCGGTCGGAGCGGCAGCGTTGCTGGCAAACGGAGTGACCGTTACAGGCACAAATCAGGAAAATGCAGCTTATCCGTCGGGCATATGCGCCGAACGGACAACCTTGTTTTACGCCAACTCGCAATATCCCGACCAGCCGGTACGCATGCTGGCCATCGCCGCACGCAACGAATCCGGGTTTGTAGACATCCCTGTTCCGCCATGCGGAGCGTGCCGCCAGGTGCTGCTGGAAACGGAACAGCGTTTCAGACATCCCATCCGCATCCTGCTTCACGGAAGAAAAGACATTCTGATTCTCGAAAGCGTGAAGGATCTGCTCCCGCTTTCGTTCGGGGCGGAATTCCTTTAGAAAGGAGTGAAAGGAGTCAAAGAAGCCAAAGAAGCAGGGAAACGTTAACTTCCTGCGAAGTGAAGGCTCCTTTAACCCTTGACAAATCAGCAGCTTTTCAATCAGAACGGAACATCGGGAACCGGTCCGCCGAATGGATTGTCGGGAGGCGGAACCATATCGGCAGAAAGGGGCGGCACACCAGACTGCCCTCCCCCGCCGTTCATGCGCGAGCGCAAGACAGGAGCGCTCGTTTCGTCCCCCGGAGGAGGAACAATCATTTCGTCGTCCGGATTCTGGAAACGGGCATACTCGCTGCGGAAACGGAGCAGCACATCGCCCACCGCACCGTTACGGTGCTTGGCAATGATGATTTCGGCCATTCCGTGGAGGTCGTTCCCTTTTTCGTCGCTGTATATCTTATAATATTCGGGGCGGTGGATGAAGCACACAAGGTCGGCATCCTGCTCGATGGCTCCCGACTCGCGCAGGTCGCTCAGCTGGGGACGCTTGCCCTCGATTCCTTCGCGGCTTTCCACTCCTCGGTTCAACTGGCTCAGCGCAATGATGGGGATATTCAGCTCTTTGGCCAGTCCCTTGAGCGAACGCGAGATGGTGCTCACCTCTTCCTGACGGCTTCCGAACGACATTCCGCTCGCATTCATCAGCTGAAGGTAGTCGATGATGATGATTCTCACCCCATGCTCACGCACCAGACGGCGGGCCTTTGTACGCAGTTCGAACACCGAGAGCGAAGGCGTGTCGTCCACATAGAGAGGCGCGTCGTAAAGTTCCTTAATCTTATAGTCGAGCTGCCCCCATTCGTAAGGCGCAAGCTGCCCGCTCTTTATCTTATCACCCGGAATCTCACACACGTTCACAATCAGACGGTTCACCAACTGCACGTTGCTCATTTCGAGCGAGAACAAGGCAACGGGCACCTGGCTGTTTACCGCCATGTTTTTGGCCATCGAAAGGACAAAGGCAGTTTTTCCCATCGCCGGACGCGCCGCGATGATGATCAGGTCGGAGTTCTGCCAGCCCGAAGTCATCTTGTCGAGCTGGTGGAATCCGCTTGCCAGACCGCTCAGACCGTCGGTGCGCGCCGCAGCCTTCTGAAGCATGTCATACGCTTCCTGAATCACAGGATTAATCTGCGTATAGTCTTTCTTCATGTTCTGCTGGGAGATTTCGAAGAGCTTTCCCTCAGCTTCCTGCATCAGGTCGTCCACATCCTGCGTTTCGTCGAAAGCCTTGGTCTGTATCTGGCTGGTGAAAGTGATCAGCTCGCGCGCCAGAAACTTCTGCGCGATGATGCGCGCATGGTATTCGATATGGGCTGACGAGGTCACCTTACCGCTCAGCTGGGTGATATAGAACGGACCTCCCACTTCTTCCAGATCTCCCCGCTGGCGGAGCTGCTCCGTCACCGTAAGGATATCGATGGGCTTCTGGCGGATGGCCAGGTCGGTGATAGCCGCATAAATCAGCTGGTTGCGGTGTTCGTAGAACGACTCGGGGCGGAGTATTTCGCTGACCAGCGAATAGGCATCCTTTTCTATCATCAGGGCACCGAGCACAGCCTCCTCCAATTCGGGAGCTTGGGGCTGCAGATGCCCGTATTCATCTGTCTGTTTAGTCTTGGATGCCTTCGGCACCCTTATATTTCTTTTTACTTCTGCCATTGCTCTTTGTTTTGGGAAAACAAAGGTAAGGGAAAATCACGAAATATCTGCTATCATCCCCCTCATTTTGTCCCGTTCAAAACAAACAGACACCTTAAATTTTCTCTATCTCCAGGCTAGAGATGCATATCTCCAGTTTAAATACATATATCTCCAGACAAAAGATGTATATCTCTAGCCTGGAGATAAAGAATTTGCAGCATAAGGCTGAAGTTGCTTTCGGACACGAAGGCTTATTCCGCCCGCAGGTTCTCCGTAGGGTTGGTCCGTGCCGTGCGCCACACCAGCCATGCGGCAAGCATCATCACCGCCAGCAGCACAGCAGCCATACAAAGCGCAAAGAGATACCACGTCAGTCCAATCTTCACGGCAAAAAGTTCCAGCAACGACTCGCTGATCCTCCATGCCACAAGTCCGCCTAACAGCACGGAAGGAACTGCCACCTTCAGGAGGTCGGAAAGCAGAAGACGCTCAACGTCGGACACTTTCGCTCCGTGGATTATCCGTATGGCGATTTCAGAACGGCGGCGCAACACCTCATCGCGGATATAGGCAAACAGACCGACCAGAGCTATCACCAGCACGCAAAGCCCGGCAAAGAACACGCTGTTGCGCACACGGAGCAGCGAATCGTACAGGGAACTCATCTGCGAATCGAGGCTTGTCAGAATCTTCTCCTGACTGGTGAGCGTACGGTCGACCACTTTCTGTACTTGTCCAACCGTTTCGGGCGACATCCGATGAACCCGTATGAAGAGCACTCCCGAAGGCTTTCCCTGATAGAACATCACCGTAGGACGCTCGTCGCGGGACTCTGCCAACTGAGAGCCGAGGTGAATTTCCTCGTAGACACCGCATACCGTGAGCGGTCCGCCGTGCTCGCTCAAAAAGAAAGCCTTTCCCACGGGAGAGCCTTTCCAGCCGGCCAGTTCTTCCATCCGCTTCACGAACTTGCGGCTCACCATCACCTGACGGGTCACCGTGTCCTGAAGGTGCGGCGTAAAGACGCTGCCCTCAATGACCGGAATCTGAAACGTCTTGTGATAATCGTCACCGACATCATACATGTCGGCCACATTCATATATACTTCTCCCGTTTCCGGGTTATACACGTTGTTTCCGCTGCACTTGCTAACCGGAGAGCAGTAGCCCCACGACAGGGAAGCGACATCCGGCAGAGCCTTCAGCTCCTGTATGCAGCGTTCCCTCTCATTGTCTTCCGTTCCGCTCAGGCCGACAACCAGCACGTGCTTGTAGTCGAACCCGGCGTCATAATTGGTAAGTGCATGATACTGCAAGCCAATCACCGCCAGCAGGCTGACAAAAAGCGAAGAGAGCAGAAACTGCACGAACAGCAGTCCCAGTTTCCAGTGTTTCTTGCTCTCCGAATAACGGCGGTAAGCATACGTGACGGGGATGCGCGCGTAAAGCCAGCCCGGCGCAACGCCGCAAATAATAACTACCGCCAGAACGACCAGCACACACATGGCGAGAGCCGAAGGTGTGAAAAGCGATTTCAGGCTGTGTCCGAGCTGCATCTGCAGGAAGTCCTGCATCCCGAAAATCACCAGCACGGCCAGTCCCAGGCTCAGGATGCCCACATGAAGGCACGATTCGGCCAGAATCATCCGGCAGATGTCACTCCGGCCCGCACCGTAGCAGCGGTAAGTGGCGATGCTCTTAGCCCGGCTCACCATCGACGAGATGGAAAGCAGCACATAGTTGAGCAAGGAAGAAAGGAGCATGATTACGGCAAACGAGAGAAACACGATGTTCATCACCCGATTGTAGTCGGAGGATACGAAAATCTCTTTCACAGGCTGCAACGCATAGTCCAGTTCACTGCCCGTACCTTTCAGTTCTTCACTCACATTGTCGTCAATCATGCGTCTGATGTTCGGGCGGAGCTGTTCGGGATCGGTTCCCGCACGCAGACGGACATAGCCCTTATACCGGTCATTTCCCACCCAGTTGTTTCGTCCGTCCCACGACACCCACGCGATGGTAGGCAAAGCCAGCGCCACGTTGAAACGGGGCAAATGCGTATTTTCGGGCATGTCTTCGAAAACCCCGACCACCGTGAAGCGGAATTTCGGAAAAGCTTTCCAGGTGAGCGTCCGTCCGATGATGTCCTGTCCCAGCGTTTCAAACAGTTCGCGCGAGATATATCCGCATCCCGCCTTTTCCAGTCCGGTGCGGGGAGGTTCTCCCATCAGAATCGGCAAAGGAAAGACATCGAAGAAAGAGCTGTCGCACATATAGATGTTGCACAACACTTCTTTTTTGTCTTCCGACACAAAAGCATCAGCAGTGAATTCCGTGAAACGGGTCGCGGCTTCCACCTCGGGGCAATACGCCTTGAGTCCCGACGCCACGGCTCCCGAAACCTGCGTATACTCTTTCAATCCTCCGTCGCTTGGACGCATGTAGCGTTCGCCCACGCGATAGGTATCTTCCAGCCGGGGTATAAAGTTGTCGTACGATCGCTGGAAGATAACTTCGGCAAGGAGAGTAAGACCTATGGCAAGGCCCACTCCCAGACAGAGTATCTTCACCACGTTGGCCTCCCCTTTCCGAAACAATGATTTCAATGCTTTTTTCATTTTTCTAAGCAGTTTAAGAAGGAGTTAAAGAAGTTAAAGGAGTTAGAGAAGTTAAAGGAGGCTTTAACTTCCAACAAAATGACAACTTCTGACAAAAAAGACTTACATTTCCGCAATCGACGACACCACCTGTCCGTCGAACAGATTGATGATGCGTCCGGCAAACCCCGCATCGCGCTGGCTGTGCGTCACCATCACGATGGTGGTTCCCTCCTTGTTCAGTTCCGTAAGCAACTGCATCACTTCCAGTCCGTTCTTTGAGTCGAGGTTACCCGTAGGCTCGTCGGCAAGAATAATCTTCGGTCCCGACACCACGGCACGGGCAATGGCCACACGCTGCTGCTGACCTCCCGACAGCTGCTGCGGATAATGCTTCGCACGGTGACTGATGTTCATCCGTTTCAGTATCTCGCTCACACGGCGCTTACGCTCGTCCGAGGGAATGTGCAGGTAGGTGAGCGGAAGCTCCACGTTCTCAAACACGTTCAGCTCGTCAATCAGGTTAAAGCTCTGGAACACGAAGCCGATATTTCCCTTGCGCACGTTGGTGCGGTCTTTTTCCTTCAGGTGCCCCACCTCTTTTCCGTCCAGATAATAGCTTCCTGAGGTCGGGTTGTCAAGCAAGCCCAAAATATTCAGAAGCGTAGACTTGCCGCATCCCGAGGGTCCCATGATGGCTACGAATTCTTTTTCACTCACTTCAAGGTTCACCTTGTTCAGTGCAATGGTTTCCACTTCCGTCGTGCGGAAGGTCTTTGTAAGGTTTTCAATCTTTATCATAACTGTATGTTTTGTTGATCAATCATTCATTCTTTTTTCTTGTTGCAGCATCTTCCCAAATCAGGAAAGCAAATGCCGTACCATTCATACAACTTCCTTATTGCCAGAACATTTTAATATTCCGTATTGCACGGATATGTCAAAAATCTTGACAGCCGGTGTATGATTTCTTTACACCTACTCCGTCTTGATAGAGTTTGCGGGGTTCTCTCTCGCCGTCCGCCAGCTCTGAACCGTAACCGTAAGGAGAGTGATGGCGGTGACGAGCAGGAACGAGATGAGAAATATCCATGCGCTGATGGGAGCCTTCTCGGCAAAGCCTTCAAGCCAGTGGAGGCCGATCCACCACCCGAAGGGCGCGGCTACGACGAAGCATCCCATCAATATATAAAGGTAACGCTTGTTGAACATGCGGAGGATTTCGCCCGTGGTGCTGCCGAATATCTTGCGGATGCCGATTTCCTTGCGCCGGTATTCGCTCTCGAACATGGTCAGCCCGAACACGCCGATCATGCTGATGACGATGGCGAGCAGGGAGAAGAGCAGAATCTGGCGCGTGAAGCGAAGCTCGTTGCGGTAGGAATTGTCAATCACCTCGTCCATGAACCGGAAGTCGAAATCGTGACCCGGGGTGAACTTCTCCATCGTCTTTTGCAAGGAGTGGATAACAGCTATTTTGTCTGTCCCGGCGGAGATGCGGACGTTGACGATGTTTTCCCAGCGCCCCCAGTCAGCATAGTCTTTGCCGAAGATAAAGAATGCCATTGGCTGGCTGTTGTCATCGTTGCGGAACGTGCTGTATCGGATATTCTCGCAGAAGCCTACGATGGGGTAATCGCCATCGGTGGCAAGTTGGTCGACCGCCATCCATGGATATTTCTTGCGGGCAGCTTCGTTAAAGATATACACATCACCGTCGCCCGGCTTAAAGTCGCGCCCCTCGGTGACATGGATGCCCATCACCTTCAGGTAGCGGTAATCCACCGGAAGCACGTCAAACTGAATATGCTTGTCATCCGAGCCGCGTCCCCATCCCATATAAGTATCGCTCGAACTCAAAACGCGTTGCGAAAACGCTACACCTTCTACGCCCGATATGCGCGAAAGTTCATCGGCTACCGCTTCTTTCTGCAGGATGGCATCCCACGACATGTTGCCCACCACGATGGCATCCTTGTCGTAGCCATAGTCGGCGGTGCGGATGTAGCGGCTCTGCGCATACATTATGCCGATGGCGATAACTAACATGAACGCCACGAAGAACTGGAAGCATACCAGCAACGTGCGCAGCTTCCGCCCTTTAGGAGAAAGGCCGAACGAGCCTTTCAGTGCCAAGGCTGGCGGAAAAGAAGTGGCATAATAAGACGGATACAGTCCTGCCAGCATACCTATCAGCACGCTGATGCCGAGAGTGGAGGCAAGCAGCAGCGGATGTGCCGTCAAGTCAAGGCTTGCTGTCACCAAATCTTGCAAGCCCGAATCGCGCAACGCCAGCAGAAAGAGCATCGATATGCCCAAAGCAATGATGCTGACCAGCACCGCTTCCAGCACCAGCCCCATACGGAGCGAGCCTGCCGTGGCTCCCAGCACCTTCTGCGTGTTGATGCTCTTGACGCGCATCGGGGTTTCCGCCAACGTGAAGTTCATGAAGTTGATGGCAGCAACGATGACGATGAGAAACGACACGCACAGCAGGAGGTAGACCGTGGTGCGGCTGCTGGCGCTTTTGTTGCCTACTTTTGAAAAATGTACGTCGGCTATCGGAGTAAAGCGGAGGAACGAGGACGCTTCATTGTCGCTCATTGCACTGACCCGTTCGGGCACTATCTCTTTCATCCTTTGGAATACGGACCTGTTCAGTTCATCAGGATCCAGTGTGCCGTCAGTACGGAGATAACAGTTGTAGTTCCAGTTTTGCCAGTTGTCCTTGTTGTTCTCGGACCGAAGGGGGAGGAAAAGGCAGCTCCTTATCTGCGAATTTTCGGGGAAGTCTTCATACACGCCACCCACGGTCAGCAGACGGTTATCCGCCTGCTTTCCTTCGAAGATAGTTTTCCCCACAGCATCAATGGAACCGAAGAAGCGCATCGCCATCGAGCGTGGGATGAGCACTTGCCCTTGCCGTTCGAGCGCATCGGCAGAACCGGCTATCATGCGGGGCTGGAACGTCTTCATAAAGTTGCCGAAGCCGGACAGGGTGATTTCTTCGAACTGATGTCCGCCTACCTCAAACTTTGCCGAGCCGGAAAAAGAGTTGACGATGGAAATTGCTTGGATGTGGGGCGAACCGTTGCCTATCAGTTCGCATAGTGGGCGCGGCATCCACGTCTGCCACCCGTTGTCATCGTTGGGATAGACTTCCACCCGATAGATATGCTCATAATCCTTATATCCCTTATTGAAGTTCAGGTCGTAATCCACCTGCGTCATGATCACGAAAAACGAGGCGAAGGCTATCGCCAGTCCCATGATGTTCAGCACGCTGGCGGTGAAAAAGCGCCGGAATGTATGCGTAAAGTTGCGTATCAATGTTTTCATATTTGTCAGTTAAAAAAGTCTGTAAATGGTAAAGTCACTCCGTCTTCAGATTGTTCACCGGGTTCTCGCGCGTGGCACTCCGGCCAATGAGCCATACCGCCACCAGCGAAATGAAGGATATGGTCAGAAAGGCGGCCACCGGAACCCACCATGGGAAACAGCTTTTAAAAGTAACGATCTTGTCTATCTGCATGATTCCGAACCACATCAGGGGAATGGCGATTATCAGACTGACAAGGGCCGAACTGAACGAAAAGCGCATCAGCCGGCTCTGCTCGCTGAGCGGACTGGAGCCGAACACCTTACGTATCGCCATATCGCGCTTGCGCTGGGCTATGAAGTAAACGCTCATGGCCGTAAGTCCCAATAGGGAGATAAGCAAGGCGGCAAACGTGAACACTCCGATTACCTTACTCACACGAATAATATCGGAATAGGAATCCAACAACAAATCATCGTACCACCTTGACTCAAACGGAACTCCATCGATCATTTCCGAATAAAGTGCATCAAGCCGCTTCTTGTGGGCCTCCAAATCTCCGTCATATGTTTCTATCAGTACGTCCCACGGATAGGCGATACTATCGGACGGGAAAATCTGGAGCAATATCGGACAGGGCTTCTCTAAAGCCGAACGGAGTTGGAAGTCGGGGATGCGCCCGGCGATGTTCAATTTCCAAGATCCCTCGGCGTTCATTACAGAAGAAGCACTGTCATCCAAGGCAAGTTCCTTGTAGGCACGGCGGCTCAAATAATAACTTGAAGGTGAAGGAGACAGGCCGTAGTCTTTTTCCAATGGTATATGAAAAATGGAAAGGAAAGACGAATCGGCCACAAAAAGTCGGAAATCTATAGGAGCTGACCTACCCTTCACGTTGAACTCGGAAAGCGAGCTATTACCCCCGTCCACTGGAAAGCCACGCGTGAAGCAGACGTTCTTTACAAACGGAAGCCGGCGTGCCTCATCACGGAAACGGGCGAGATTCTTTGTTTCGCTCATATTGGGAAAGCAAAGCACATGCCCGTAGCTATATCCCAACGGCTCATCAAGGATTCGGAAGAACTGAACCCCAAGATAGAGCGCGCAAGAAAGGAGAGCCGTCGTGAGTCCGCACTGCACGACATAAAGCAAACGCAGGTACACCGTCTTAGTCTTCCGCCTGAACGTGCCCTTCACTACATCCATCGGGTTGTATCTTGAGAGTATTGTGGCCGGGACGAATCCCGACACCGCTGAAATCAGCACGATTCCCACCACATACCAGAACGCGGTTTCCGGAGTCAGGTCACCCACGATGTCCAGCCTCGTCTTCAGTTGCTCCATCACATACGGCTCTGCAAGCACAGCCAGAAGAAAGGCAGCCACAAAGGCTACAACAATCATTACCAACGACTCTAACATCATCCGCCAAAAAATGCAGTCCGGAGTCGAACCGAGCAACCTGCGAGTAGCCATTTCCTTGGCGCGGTACGAAGTCTGCGCCACACTCATGCTCACATAGTTACATACAGCCATTAGAAGAACCAGCAAACCTGCCACAGCCATCACCGTCATCACCCTCCGGCTATACTGATTCATGTTCGTACACTCCATTTCGGAGAAATACACATCACGCATCGGCACCCAACAAGCCTTTGAGTACGTTCCGTAGAGATAAGGCCAGGCAAACGTCTTGAGCCATGCCAGCATGTCAGCATTTTTGGCGTTCGGATCCACCCCTTCGGGCACATGTATGAAAAGATTCGCCCCTCCGAAGTTCTGCATGCCAGTGTTCTCGATGGCGGCGGCAGTATTAATGTATTTCATTGTCTCAAAAGGAAACACCATCTCTGTTTCCGAAGGGAAGATGGAATTGCCTATATCCTCCATGATTCCCGTCACAGTATAGACATGTCCGTCAGTGAAGTTCATACGGATGGACTTCCCCAACGCGTTTTCCTTTCCGAAAATGCGATTGGCCGCCGAGCGCGAGAGCACTACGCTGTAATCATCGCACAACACTTGGGCAGGGTTCCCTTCCAGTAGCGGGAAACCGAAAAATGTAAAAAAGTTATCCTTTGCCACCAGTACTTTCACATCGTATTTCCTCCCATCCACATCTGCATACTCATCACCTATTCCCGCGCAATTCGTGCTCACGCACCAATCCTCTATTTCTGGATAGCGGTTTGCTAAACGCTCGCCCAGCACATAATGCGCACCGAAGTATTCCTCGGAAGCGAACAGGTAAGTATGGTCCACATCCTTCAAATCCTTGTCCACGGTAAGCTGGCGCATCACCATGTCGGCGATGAGGAACACAAACATCAGCGAAATGCTCAGCCCCGCCACATTGACAAACGTAAAGAGCTTGTTGCGCTCCAAGAATGTAAAATAAGTCTTCATGTTTTCTTACAGTTATCTCATCGTATATTCTGTCGTTTTTTCCTTTCACACCTGTCCGCACATCTCGCCGGAAACGAGCCGTGAAGTCCGTCAAGATGAGCGGTCAGTTTTTTATCTTCAGGCTCCATTCATTTCAGAACAAGCACCTCGTTGTCCTTATAGCCTTCGTAGCCGGAAACGATAACCTTTTCACCTTTTTCCAGTCCTTCGGTCACTTCGTAATACTGAGGGTTCTGCCGCCCGATGCGTATCTTGCGCCGGTAAGCCTTCTTCCCGTCTTTGTCGACCACGAATATCCAGTTTCCTCCGGTCACCTGGAAGAAAGTCCCTTTCGGGATGAGCACACTTTGGGTAGGCTCTCCCAACTGAAGGTCGATATAGTAGGTCTGCCCGCTCCGGATGTTTTCCGGACGCTTTCCCTGGAACACGAAATCGGTGCGGAACCGTCCCTCACGCACTTCAGGGTACACCTTGCGCACCTTCAGGCTGAACTGCGATCCTCGACGCTCGAATGTGGCGGGAAGCCCGTTGGTCACCCGGTCGATATAATGCTCGTCAATCATCGCCTCGATCTTGAAGTCCGAGAGGTCATTGATCTGTCCCACCATCTGTCCTGCGGTGATGTTCTGTCCCAGTTCCGCGTCGAGCAGTCCCAGCTCCCCGTCAATTGGTGCGCGCACCTCCAGCTTGTCCTTGCGTTCGCGGATCAGAAGCACGTTCTTCCGCATGTTCTGCAGATTGTCTTCCATCTGATCCATCTGAATGGTACGATAAATGGAATCCTGCACCAGACGCTCCGTCACCAGTCCGTGCTTCTTTACGGAAACCTCATAGTCTTCCTTTGCCTGCAAATATTCCTCCCGGCTGATGAGCCGCTCCCGATAGAGCCGCTCGTACTGGTTGAACGTGCGGAGCTTGCGGCGCGCATCCACGTCGAGCTGCACCTTTTCGGTTTCGTTGTTCAGCTTGTCCTGCTGCATGGTGACCTGCGTGTTTCGGAGCAGGTTCTGCTTTTCGGCCAGTTCCGACTCGGCATTCAGAATCTGAAGATCGAGGTTCGAGTTGCTCAGGCGGAGAATCACGTCACCCTTTTTTACGTGGGCACCTTCCTCCACCACCTTCTCGCGCACGATTCCTCCCTCCTCGGGACTGAGCTGCACTACCGAGATGGGCTGCACCTGCCCGTTCACCCGGATATAGTCGTTAAACTCTCCATAAGTCACTTCCGCAATGTTCAGCGAGCGTCCGTCCACCTTCAGTGTAGAAGCATGATTGCCGAACACAATCCAAAGCAGCAACGCCAGCACTGCCCCTCCCCCTGCGATATAAGGGATGTGCTGCTTTCTGATACCTTTTTTCTTTTCCAGTTGAATATCCATAATGTAAATAGTTGACAGTTTAAGGTTATGTTTTCAGTTCTCAACGTTTAACCGACAATTGATTATCTCCTCTCCCTTGTAATAGTCCACCAGCCTGCATTTCAGCACATAGGTAAGCTTGCTCTGCAAGAACAGCGTTTCGCTTTCGAGAAGCGTGGCGGCACTGTTCTGCACATCGAGCGAAGTCATCAGCCCCTCCTCGAACTTGCGGCGCGTCACATGATAGGCCAGCGAGTCGGAAGCCACTTTCTTTTCCATCTGCACCGTTTCTTTCAGATAGCCTTCACGGTCCTGCACCGCCTGAAGCACCAGCTTCTGAAGTTCGGTTTTCTGCTCCTCGTACTGCTCGCTGGCTATGCGGTAGTTGTTGCGTGCCTGGCGCATGCTTACCGCCCCCGAAAAGCGGTTGAAAAGCGGAATGCTCATGCTCACCCCGAAATATTGCCCCAGGTTGTTCCGGAACTGCCTCCCGAAGCTGTCGTACCCGTCCTTGTGCAGCTCTTTGTAGTAGGAAGAAGAAACGCCTCCGAAAAGCGTAATCTGAGGCAGGATGTTCGCCCACGAACCTTTGCGCTGCATGAGAGCGATTCGCTTGTTCATTTCCGCCTGATGCAAAGTGGGATTGGTGCTCAATGCCGCACTCACCACATCCTCCGGAGAATCGGCCGAGAGCTTCACGAAAGAAAGAGGGCTTGCATCAAGCAGGCAAGTATCAAGCACCAAAGGCTCTGATGCCGGATAATTCATCTTCTGCTTCAGCGTCAGCATGGCCGTTTCAAACAGGTTGCGCTGGCGCGTCAGGTTATAAGCATCAGTGGCCTGCTGGGCTTCCATCTGCGCCACATCCGCCAGTCCCTTCAGTCCCAGCTCTTCCTGGCGCCGGGTCTTGTAGAGCAGCGAATCGCTTTCCGCCAGCTTCTTCCGCGCCAGACGCTCCGTTCCGTAGCAATAGAGCGCATCGATGTAAGCCTGAAAGGTTTCGAGCGCCGTATTGTCGCGCGCTTCCTGAAGGGCGGCCTTTCCCAAAAGGACGGCGGCCTTCGATCGGCGCAGCTCATTGACCAGGCTCCCTCCGCGAAAAACGGTCAGCGACCCCTCCAGCGTGTATGAGTTGTTGAAAGTGGACACATTATTATAGGTATTGGTTTCGGGGTCTACCGAACGACCGAAATTGTACTGCACTCCCGTGCTTCCGCTCACTCCGGGCAGAAAGCTCCCGATGGCCTGCAGCCGGTCGAGTTCATAGTTTTTCGCCTCCAGAAGGCGCTGCTTCACCGTATGGTTATGTCTGACGGCGTATGCCATGCACCGGTCCACACTCCATACTTCCTGCGCCTCACCATGAAGCGCGAAGCATCCGGCCACCGCCATACAGATAAATTTCACGTTGCTTGTCATATTCATGTCTGAAATCAAAAATATAAAAAAGTCATTCATCCGATATTCATGAATCAAAGTCCGTGCCAAAACAGCAATCATCTGAAAAACAGCACATATCAGTAAGAGGCATTCCGTAAAAGTGTCAAAAATTTATACACTGCGTGTAAAATAATTTGTCACTGCTTCCGTTTGAGGCGCAGACTTTTTTCCATAAATTTGCATCACATAAAAACAGACAATACACACCATGGCAAAACAAGGCACACTTCTGATTGTCGACGACAACCAAAACATACTGACCTCGCTCCGCTATCTGCTGGAAGAACATTTCGCACAGGTACTCACCCTCAGCTCGCCGACCACACTCCCCACGCTGATCAGGCAAGAACCCGTCGACCTCATTCTGCTCGACATGAACTTTTCGTCGGGCATCAACAACGGAAACGAGGGCCTTTACTGGCTCCGCGAAATCAAACGGATGAAGCCGCAGATACAGGTGGTGCTGTTTACGGCATACGCCGACATAAACCTGGCGGTCACAGGACTGAAAGACGGAGCGTCGGACTTTGTGGTGAAGCCCTGGGAAAACGGCAGACTGGTGCAGACCCTGCTCGAAGCATACCGGAAAGGAAACGGAAAAGACAAGAAGAAACAGCTCGCCCCACAGATGCCGGACGAGGGAGCAATGTACTGGGGAGAGTCGGAAGCCGTCAAGCCGCTCCGCATGCTGGTGGACAAAGTGAGCGCCACCGATGCCAACATCCTCATCACCGGCGAAAACGGAACAGGCAAAGACATGCTGGCGCGCGAAATCCACCGCCTCTCGAACCGGCGCAACGGACCGATGGTGACGGCCGACATGGGAGCCATCACCGAATCGCTCTTCGAGAGCGAACTGTTCGGCCACGTGAAAGGTTCGTTCACCGACGCACACGCCGACCGCATCGGCCGATTCGAGGCAGCCAACGGCGGAACGCTCTTTCTCGACGAAATTGCCAACCTGCCCTACCACCTTCAGGCAAAACTGCTGACCGCCATCCAGAAACGAAGTTTCGTGCGGGTAGGAAGCAACCGTCCACAGTCTACCGACATCCGCCTGATATGCGCCACAAACCGCGATCTGGACGAGATGGTGCGCAAAGGAGAATTCCGCGAAGACCTGCTCTTCCGAATCAATACCATCCATCTGCATATCCCTGCCCTGCGCGAACGGAAAGAAGACATCCTTCCGCTGGCCGGACTCTTCCTGAAACGGTATGCCGCGAAATACGGACGGAACCTGCAAGGATTCGATGAGGAAGCCCGCAAACTCCTGCTTTCGTGCCCGTGGTACGGGAATATCCGCGAACTGCAGCATGTGATAGAAAAGGCGGCTATCCTTTCGGACGGGGACGAAGTGAAGACCGACGCCTTGCAGCTAGCCCCTGCGCACCACCCCGAACCGGACCGGAAAGCGCAGACAGAAGAAGACATGCAGACCCTTGACGAGATGGAGCGAAGCCTCATCATAAAAGCCATCGGCAAGTGCAGCGGAAACCTGTCGCAGGCCGCCGCGCAGCTGGGAGTAACAAGACAGACCCTCTACAACAAAATGAAACGGTATGGCATCTAGACATCTATTATCGGCGGGAACGCGCATAGCGCTTCTGACAGCGGGCACGGCTGCACTCACACTGGGCGTCTGCACCCGGAGTCTGGCATATATGGCCGGAGGAAGTGCCATGTGCCTGCTCTCCTTCATCATCTTCCTGGTGATGAGGCACCGGCTGAAGGAACGGAGCTGGCTCATGCTCGAAGCCATCCGCAACCGCGACTATTCGTTCCGCCTCCCCATGCAGGGACTGGCAGAAGGAGAGCGCATCCTTCAGGACACGCTCAACCAGTTCGGCGAGATGATGGCCGGGCAGAAGCAGCTCATGGAACAGCAGGAGCACTTCTACGGACAGATTCTGTCGGGAGTAAGCACGGGCATCATCGTGCTGAAAGAAGACCATTCCATCATGCAGAGCAACCCTGCGGCAGCCAAACTGCTGGGACTCCCTGTGCTGGGCACGCTCGGCCAACTGGAACGCTACGGGAAAGATGTCCCGGAAACGCTCTGCCGCCTGAGCTCCGGCGAACGGTGCAACCTCCATCTGAACACATCAAAGGGCGAAATCCAACTGGCGGTCCGCGCCTCGGAAATGGAGCTGGGAAACCAGACTGTACGCATCCTTACGCTGAATGACATACGAAGCGAAATGGACAGCAAGGAGCTGGACTCATGGATCAGGCTGACCCGCGTCCTGACACACGAAATCATGAACTCCATCGCCCCGATCTCATCGCTCAGCGAAACCTTCATGAAGCGCGACGATGTGATACACTCTTCTCTCTATGAGGGCATACGGGCCATCCGCGACACTTCGGCGGGACTGATTTCGTTTGTCGACAGCTACCGGAAATTCTCGTCCCTGCAAAAGCCTTCGCCCGAGCCGTTCTACGTCACGGAGCTGGCGGCGCAGATTGAGGAGCTTCACATCATCCCCGGACACATTACGTTCACCAAACTCATCGAGCCTTCGGAACTGATGCTCTACGCCGACCCGAACCTGATCCGGCAGGTGCTGCTGAACCTGATAAAGAACGCGGTGCAGGCAATCGGCGACCGGAAGGGACGTATCCACCTCCGCGCCTATTCGTCTACGGCCGACGAGCATGTGTTTATCTACGTAAGCAACAACGGTCCCGTCATACCCGAAAACGAGGCTGAGGAGATTTTCGTGCCTTTCTTCACCACCAAGAAAGAAGGGAGCGGCATCGGGCTGTCACTCTCGCGGCAGATCATGAAGCTTTCGGGAGGAACCATCACGCTGCTGAAGTCAGGAACCAACGGATGGAACACAACTTTCGTCCTGGAATTTGAATGAGGGGAAACCAAGCGATTCAGCCGAATGCAACGATTCACAAGTCCAACTTCATTGCTCACGCCGCATAAAAAAGCGGACGTTCCGCAGAAAAATCTGTATCTCTAGCCTGGAGATGCAAATCTCCAGCGTGAAGATATATGTCTTCAGCCTAAAGATACACGTCTTCAGGCTGAAAACAAACTTCTTTTGCGGGAAGTTCCCGATTTGTTCCGGACATCCGGACGGACGCAATGGATTTCGCACCAGAACACCCGGGCATTCTCTCTCAGTAAAAGGACGCTCCCGGACTTGCGCGTTTTCAAAAGATTCACTACCTTTGAAAAAACCAAAAAAAGACACTGCATTATGATCACTTTTCCTAACGCCAAAATAAATCTCGGACTCAACGTGGTGGAGAAGCGTCCCGACGGATACCATAATCTGGAAACCGTATTCTATCCCATCAACCTCCAGGATGCCCTCGAAGTGAACCGTCTGGAAAATACCGGCGAACCTTACAGACTACGTGTAAGCGGAAGCACGCTCGACGGATCGCCCGAAGACAACCTCGTGGTCAAGGCATACACACTGCTCAGCGATGCCTACAGCCTGCCTCCCGTAGACATCCACCTGTTCAAGCATATCCCTACAGGGGCAGGACTGGGAGGAGGCTCGTCCGACTGCGCTTTCATGATCAAGACACTGAACGAGAAGTTCCGACTCGGAATGAGCATCGAAGAGATGGAAAAGCATGCCGCACGGCTGGGGGCGGACTGTGCCTTCTTCATCCAGAACCAGCCGGTATTCGCCACCGGAACAGGGAACGTGTTCGAGCGTGTCAGCCTCTCGCTGGCCGACTATACACTGGTGCTCGTCAAGCCTGACATCAGCGTTTCAACGCGCGAAGCCTATGGCGGAATCCGTCCGCGCCGTCCCGAAACATCGCTCAAGGAGATTATCCGCAGGCCGGTGGAGGAATGGAGGGACTGCATGAAGAACGACTTTGAGGAAAGCGTATTTGCCAGACATCCCGAAATAGCCGCCATCAAAGACAAGCTCTACGACATCGGAGCAACCTATGCCTCGATGACCGGATCGGGATCGGCCGTATACGGACTGTTCAGAAACAGGGTGGAAAACGTGAGCGAACAGTTCGCAGGATGCTTCTGCCGCCAGCGCGAAATGATCTGACGCTCCCGATTCATGGAACACGCATATACCGACCGCATTCATCGGTTCAACCGCAGCGCCGACGGCATTTCCCTGCCGCCGGCTTTCACGTTTCCGTTTTTCTACACACCGCACCCGCTGGTCGTACAGGCTGCCGGGGAGGTGCAGGCTTACCTCTCCGCACGCACGGACTGGGCGGAGGAGCTGGCAAAGGGAAAGATGTTCGGCGTGCTCGTAGTGGAAGACACCAAGGGAGAAGCAGGATTCGTGGCGGCCTTCTCGGGCAATCTGGCCGGAAGCAACCTGCACGCGTATTTCGTCCCTCCCGTCTACGACCTGCTGCGGCCTGAGGGATTCTTCCGCACCGAAGAGGCGAACATCTCCGCCATCAACCGGCGGATTGAAGAGATGGAAAGCTCGCCCGAATATCTTGCGCGACAAAAGGAATATGCCGAATGGCAAAACGAGGCAGCCCTGCGGCTGGCCGACGCACGCCGGCAGTTGAAGGAGGAGAAGCAGCGGAGAGACAGACTGAGGAAACTGGGAACTGACGAAACAACGGAGCAGGATCTGATACGCGAGAGCCAGTTTCAGAAAGCCGAATACAAGCGGCTTGAAAAAAAGCTGAAAGCGGAAGAGGAAACACTGAAGACTGCTCTCGACGAACAGGAAACGGAAATACTGCGGCTGAAGCGAGAAAGGAAATCGCGCTCGGCAGCTCTCCAGCTCAAGCTCTTCGCACGTTTCCGGATGCTCAATGCGCGGGGCGAAGAAAAAGATCTGCTCGAAATCTTCAGGGACACGCCGCAAGGAATACCTCCCGCCGGAGCCGGAGAATGCGCCTTGCCCAAAATGCTCCAGTTTGCCTACCTGCATCGTCTGCGTCCGCTGGCAATGGGCGAGTTCTGGTGGGGTGACTCGCCCAAGGAAGAAATCCGTATCCACGGGCATTTCTACCCCTCATGCAGGGGGAAGTGCGGACCAATCCTGCACCACATGCTTGAGGGGCTGGAGGTGGAAAAGAATCCGCTTCAGGAAGATATCCACCGCACGACACCGCTCGAAACCGTTTATGAGGACGAATGGATCGTGATTGTAGAGAAGCCGGCCGGAATGCTTTCCGTGCCGGGAAAGGACGAAATCGGCTCGGTACTCGAACGACTGCGCGAACGTTATCCGCAGGCCACAGGTCCTCTCCTCGTCCATCGGCTCGACATGGCCACTTCGGGGCTGCTTCTGGCGGCCAAGACCAAAGAGGTACACCAGAAGCTTCAGGCACTCTTCGAAACGCGCAACATGCGGAAAAAGTATGAGGCCATACTGGAAGGAACTGTGGAAACGGATGAGGGGTGCATCGAACTGCCGCTCTGCCCCGATCCGACCGACCGACCCCGGCAAATGGCAAGTGCCGAACGCGGAAAGCCTGCCGTAACACGCTATCGGGTGAAGAAAAGAGAGGGCGGAAGGACATGGGTGGACTTCTATCCGCTGACCGGACGCACGCACCAGCTCCGCGTACATGCGGCTCATCCTTTGGGACTGGGACACCCCATTGTGGGCGACGAACTCTACGGACACAGGGCAGAGCGGATGTATCTTCATGCGGCTTCCCTCGAATTCGTACATCCCGTTACAGGAAAGAAGATACAGGTGGAACGGGAAGCGGATTTCGGATAAAAGACCGGGAGCCGGCAGGCAAAAGACACAACCGGCAGTCTGACAAGACAAACTCCGTGGCGATTCCGCTTCCCCTCCGGCAACTTCCGGCCATGCATTTCCAACTCAGAACGACAGACGCATGGTTGCACGTACTCCCCGGCGCTGGATGTCCGGATTGTCGAGGTAGTTGAGCCTCCACACATAGTCTAGCCGAAGGAATTTGAAAATGTTCTCGATGCCCACGCTCACTTCCATGTAGGGTGCTCTGCCCATCGTTCCCGATCCGGCGGGAAAGGCATACAGCCCCTCCCCGTTCTTCATCGGATTGTTTTTGTCGGTCAGATGTCCCCACAGGCCGCGGAAGCAGAACACCTCCCTCCACTTCAGTTTCTTGATGAGCGGAATGCGGTTGAAGAGGTTTCCGTTCAGATAATAAGTAAGGTCCCACGACATGTATTCGTCGTTGATGAACTCCATGGCATTCATATTGGTATATGCTTCCGGCTGGATTGTGTAGGTCAGGTTGGCATTCGGAATGATGAGCAGCGGATAAGGCACCTTGCTCCACACCTTTCCTGCCTTCGCTATCAGGTCGGCATAGCCGAACGCCGAGAACCAGAACCGCTTCTGTACGCCCAGCTCCGTGCGGTGATAGTTGAACGACGAGCCCAGCAGCCCTTTCCGGGCCATGGTATGGCTGAGGTTGAAGATCAGCGCATCATAGGTGATCGGCACACGCTGCGTGCGTGTCTGGTAGAAACGCTCGTTGCGTCCGTAGCGGAATTTCAGTTCCAGTTCGGTCATGTCGTAGCGGCCCACCGGACTGAGGCTTCCGTCTGCCCCGATACGGTTGAACTCCGCATAGGGAGTGGCGTACTCCCTGAAGTTGCGCACCACAGCACCGTAAGATATTCCGTTGTAATGTTCGCGCGTGTAAGTCAGTTCCGCCCTGCGCAGGTAAGTGGCACGCGTGTCCTTCTTGCGCCGGATGGCCAGCATCACGTTGTCTTTGCTGGTATACATATAGTTCTGCCCCAGCTTGTTGATGTCATACATATACTCGAAGCGGAGGGAATGCATCGGATATTCCAGGCGGAAATCCTTCCGCGGGTTAAACGAATACTCTACAAGCGCATCATACTTCATCTTCTTGTCCCTCGTGCCATAGGCAGCGTATCCCTCGAAAAACCAGTGTTTGTTGAAGACAGGGGTGGTTCCTCCGCCCACACGGAAGCGCGCCCCTTCGATGGCATTCCCGTTGATGGTGCTGTTCATCGGTCCAAGATCAAACTTGTTCTTCTCCGGATTCTTGTCGGTAGGAATATAGCCCGACACCAGTATGGAAACCGCTTTCTCCACGAAGTAGAACACCGGAACCGAACGGAACTTAGCCATCAGCTTTTCTACGGAGTTAGGGTTTTTCTTCTTCAGTTCGTCAGGCCGGCTGGCTTCCCAGAAATCGTTTCCCTTCTTGTAAGCGTCGTCAGCCACAATCACGGGAGCGTTTTCTGAGAACACGCGCGCCCGCTCCTCCGAAGGAGGATCGAACGAGTGGTGACTGTAGGCATTCAGACGCTGGGTGTAAAACCCGTTCGACTTCTCGATAATCTTGAAGTTTATGCGGATGTCGTCTTTCGTAATGATACGGGTGCCGTCTGCCGCGCGCTCGAAGGTCTGTTCGATAGTCATGCCCGACACAAAATTCAGATTGATGTCCTTCGGTACGTTCAGAATCGCCCGCCGAACAAAATAAGTTGAATCGAGAGGCACAAACAGATGTCCCGTGAACCCGAACGACTCCGAGTTGAAAGGCACGAAGCCCAGATCGACCACCGGCTTGCCTTCCACTTGCAGCGTATCGAGAAGATAATACTTGTAAAACGCCGGACCGATAGTGGACAGAGGACTCACGAAACGCTGGAGAAACAGGGGGATGTTGTTCTGGAAGATGTCCACCTCCTTGAAAGCTTCATTCAGGAACTGCTGCACACCGTCGCGCGAGAACACCTCGTCTACCCCCGACGACTTCGCTCCCACCACCACACGCTTTTCCGATTTCGGTGACTTGCGCCAGTAGACATGCTCCAGCTTTTCCTTTTCCGAAACGGGCAGAATTGTGGTGCCCACCTCAAGCGTGTCTACAAAGTCGGCCACGAAATCAAACTTGCCCGTCTTCCCGTCAGCTCTTTTCTTCGGAACATAATCGTTCAGGGCAAACACGATACGCTCGTAACGGTCGTAGCTGAAATAGTCGCGGTTGCGCGGATCATTCCCGTCGCGCGCGTCAATCACCTTGCGCACAAAAGCCACGGCAGGATTGTCCCTCCTGCGATAGCGTTCACGCTTCGGCTTCACGATCACTTCCTCCAGTGCGATGCCCGAAGGCACCAGCCGTACATGCAGGTTGCCCGACTTGCCCGGTTCTACTCGCACCTTTTTCGTGTCGTATCCCAAATAAGAAACTTCAAGCACGGCCCTCTTCTTTGAAGCGGTGAATGAAAACCTTCCGTCCGCATCCGTCATTGCCCCTTTTCCCGTCGATTCCAACTGCACGGAAGCATACGGCAGAGGCTCTCCGCTCACCGAATCGGTTACAATGCCTTTGAAAAGCGCAGTCTGCCCGAAGGCGGACACCGCGGCGAGCAAAGAAAGCAACAAACATATTGTTCTGATTTTCATTCTATTCTTCATTTAAAATCCGGTCGGTGAGAGCGGAGTGAAACCATTATATTTCTTCGCACAATCTCTTGCAGAAACGTTCATGCCTGGCCCGCATGTATCGGGCAAGAACTGACATGACTACCACCTCGAACACAAAATACAGCCAAGGCAGGTCGATCAGACATACGGTATAGAGCACGATTGCCCGGGTATTGAACGTAAGGACATTCGTCCATTTCATCAGCGGAAGCGACAGCTCGCGAAACCTGTCACGGAAAGCCTGCGGAATGTTCTCGGTCGCCCCATACTTTTCGCGCAGACATTTCATCAGCCGCTGAAAGTTTGGAGTCTGTTTCTCCTGCGTCCGGGTATAGTTGACGTATGTCTTCAGAAACGCTTTCCAGAGAAAGTTCCCTTTCCACGGGGTTTCATCGTAAAGCTTCTGCTGCTGCACGGAATTATCAAGCTCGCTTCCCGCCTCTCCTTTCAGGAAAAACAGATGGACCTGACGGTAATAGTCGGCTATCCCGCACTGGCGGCTATGGCATCCGAAACCGGAATACAGCACCAGGACAAGCAGCAGAAGCGTGGCGATCCATGTGTTCTGAGGAGTGTCTTCAAGTCCCATCCAACTGAACTCAAGCGTGTGATGGTTATAGAACCGGCAAACCAGTGACAGGTAGATGGGTATAAACCATACCTCGCTCGCCGCTCCGTCGAGAATCCGTCCCAGACGGGTCTTTTTCCCCGTCATACGTGCCAGCTGACCGTCGGCGCTGTCATAGAAATTGGCCCATGCCAGAAGCATGACTGCTGCCACATTCATCCAAAGCCCTTCCCAGCCTTCCGTACGGTAGGAACCGTGGACGAAAAAAAGCGACGAGCCTGCCCCGATGATCATTGAAAGTACGGTAACCGCGTTAGGATGGACACCCAGACGCTCGAACAGAAGCGCCCAGCGGTAGCCTATGGGACGCGTCCATACTTTGTCGAGCCACTCTTCCGTGTCGTTCGACTTATAAGTTGACTTTATATTTTCGTTCGACATATCACAATACATTTAAGTTATTTCCCGCCCGAAGAAAGAAGGAATCTCTCCTTCCATTCCCGATAATATGCCGGCTCTTCCAACATCAGTTCTCCGCTCTCGTCAATGAAGAGCTGCACCGTATCACCCTCAGCACACAGCACTCCGTCGCTCTCGCGATACACCCGGTAATTATAGTCCAGCCGGGCACCCGGATGATACACATAAGCCGTATGAATAACCGCCCTATCGTTCAGAGCCAATGGTGCCAGATACTTCACATGCAGGTCGTAAACAGGCGCATAAATTCCCTCACGCTGCATGTCCGCATAACCAATTCCGGGATACCGTCTTCCGAACGACTCGCGTCCGTCTTCAAAATAAGTGACAAAAGAACCGTGCCACACCCTACGCATGGAATCGATTTCGCTGAACTTCACCTGCACCCGGCAAAGATCCTCAAGCGTTTTCACGTGTAGAGCCCTCCGTTGATTGATACCACATTGCCTGTGATGTATCCAGCCTCGGGCGAGGCAAGGAATCCCACAAGTTCGGCCACCTCTTCAGGTGTTCCGAAACGGTTGGCGGGAATGGTCTTCTTCAGTGCCGCCTCGTCCAGCCCGTCTACCATATCTGTCCGAATAAACCCGGGAGCCACAGCGTTGACCGTCACGTTCTTCCGCGCCACTTCCTGCGCCAACGCCTTTGTAGCCGCGATGATTCCGCCCTTTGCCGCCGAATAGTTTGTCTGTCCCGACAATCCCTTGAGTCCGCTCACGCTCGCCATGTTGATGATGCGCCCGTATTTACGGAACATCATCGGCTGAAGCAAAGCCTGCGTTACGTTATAAAATCCGTTGAGCGTAATGTCAAGCACCCTGTGCCAGTCTTCCTCAGGCATGAGCGCCAGAATGTTGTCGCGGCGAATACCGGCATTGTTTACCAGCACCTCGATGTATTCGTCAGGATGACGTTCTTCCCATGCCTCAAGCGCTTCGCACACCTGCTTTCTGTCGCTCACGTCAAATTTAAGCAGCTCTCCGTCCTGTCCCGCCTCGCGTACCAGTTGGAGCGTCTTTTCAGCCTCGTCCGTACGGCTCGCATAATTGACGAGAACCTGATAGCCCATCCGGGCCAGTTTGATGCAGACAGCCCGTCCTATTCCCCGGCTGCCGCCCGTTACCAATGCATATTTCATAATTTTCATTGTTTTATATTCTTCAACTCTTAAAAACCAGCTTGCGCAGTTCTTCTCTTCCGATAATCTCCGCACAAGTCAGAAGCGCAGTCATTGTCACTCCATGCAGTCCGTGCAGCATCAGATTCTGTCCCGTGAGCAACAGGTTAGGAACGGGCGTACGAGGAGAAAGCATCGTCATGAGAGGAGCGTTGAAATCCTTGCGCACACCGTAAGCCGAACCTTCAGGAACGGACGTATAGTCGCGGTAAGTAAGAGGTGTACTCACATAGCACCCCTCCACCATATCCCTCAAGCCGGGTATCACTTCATCGGCCAGCGCAATGCACTCGTCGGCCATCCGCTCTTTCAAACGGAGATACTCCTCGCCTCTATGACCTACAACCGTGTCTGTCCACCGCTCACACTGTCCCCAGTTCATCGGAGTGAGCAGATCCACCTGACGTGCATACCCGCTCCCGTCTTCGGGAACACGGCAGCTCACCAGCACTCCGCCTACAACTTCTGCTTCCTGATAAAATGTCCACACGCCCGGTCTGCTGTATACATAATGGTTCCAGTTGAAATAACGGAGCGCATGAGGCTTTATGCAGAGCGAAACAGTACACATCCCGAACGTGTTCTCCAAACGGCCTATCCGGCTGCGGAACACCTTCTTTATCCTTTCGCTCCGCTTCACCCAGCCGCACGTGATTGCCGGATGCACATCGCTCACGAAAACGTTTCCTTCATACACCCGCCCGTCGGAACAGACAGCCTGCACCAGCTTTCCACCCTTTTCCACAAGCTCTACCACTTCCGACCGGCAAATAATCTCTCCGCCGTACGAACGGATAGTGTCGGCCAGCGAACGGACAATCAGTGAAGAATCGCCCTTCAGCCTCCAACTGCTCTCGATAAAGCTGCTGTTGCCATGTACGAAAGTGAACAAAGGCAAGGACTCCTTGCGCAATTCCATCTTCAGCGAGGCACCGCTCAGCACATCAACCAGCAGAGGATTGCGGAACTTTTCACTCAGATACGAATAAGCTCCCACACCAGACATCGGAGAAAGCAGGTCTGCCTCACCGGCCGACATGCCCGGGGACAGGAACCGCTCTTCTCCGGCGCGGCGCAACAGAGAAGCATACTCGCAAAGCGCACTCCGTTCTGCCGGAAAGTCTTCAGCCAGCATCCGGGCAAACTCATCGAATCCCTCCGCAAACACAAAGTTCCTTCCCCCGACAGATATCCGGTCGAAACAGAAGTCAAGGCGTTTCCAAGGCAGATCAAGCAACCCGAGGTAACGAAACGGAGCGTAAAGCGACTGACCTTCGCCAAGCCCTCCCACATAGTGGAATCCTGTGTCGTACCACATTCCCCTGCGGCAATAGCTCTGCATGCAGCCTCCTGCCTGCGCCCCTTTCTCGAGCACAAGCACACTCAGCCCGCTCCGAGAGAGAATGGAGGCGCATTCCAGTCCGCCCAGACCGCTTCCGACAACTATCACATCATACTTCATAGTTCATGCTTCCGCAATCCTTTTTTCACAGGTCCACTGCCATGCTGCCCCGGTATTCCATATAGGTCTTTTCTTCATCCTCCAGCAAAGCAGACACGGCATACCCTTCGTCCGTCTTCTCCAGACTGACCGTCAGCTTCAGTTCCGAACAGCTTAAAGGATCGGAAACAGCCGTCAGCCTGCATTGCTTGACAGAGGAAATAAACACCTTTACACCGACAAGTTTCATGACACACTCTCTGAGCATTTCGATGTGGCATACACCGGGACACACCGGATTGCCGGGGAAATGCCCCCGATACACATCACATCCGGGAAGGAGCCGGAGGTAGAACACCCCGTGAGCAGCTCCCATGTGAAGTGCGTCAATCTGAAAATAATTACCTTCGAGCTTCATGACTGCCAAGGTTTGACAAAAATCTTCATTTGAGTTTCGGCCGCCATGCGGTCGCCCACCCGTGTTACACCCTGAATGAGAGTCACTCCGCCGGCATCCGCCACAACCGATATCGTCGTATGCAAAAGATCACCTGCGCATGGACGGAAATGGCATTTGAACCTCTTCACCTCACCGATATAGCCCAGCGGAGGATTCTCAACGCCCTCTGCCAGTGCCTTGTAGCCAGCCAATGCCGAAGCGGACTGAGCGATATGCTCAATCAATCCCACTTCGTCAAGCCGCCCGTCCTCATCCATAAAGTAATTGTCCGGACGAACCAGCAGACTGACCTCGGCTCCGTTTTCTTCGGCCTCCAGCAGTTCGTCCACCATCATCACAGGAGCACGCTGCGGAATGAGCTTTTCTACTGCAATTCTTTTCATGCCGGCAGATGCGACTCTATATAGTCGTACAAATTGTTGAAAGTCTTGATTTCGCGCAAGTCGGCCACCGGAATCTTTATCTTGTAGGTCTGCTGGATAATGGCCACCAGATCGACCAGACTCAGGCTGTCGAGCGAAAGCGTTTCCTTCACATTGGCTTCCGGCTCAAAAGCATCCTGTTCAACTTCAAATTCTTCCGACAACAAAGCATTTACTTTTGATACAATTTCTTCACGTGTCATAATTTCCTATTTTTACGGTTGATATTTAGAAACTGTTTTGAATTTCTCCAAAAAGTTTTTCTTGGCTTGATGTGTTCGTTTTCGTGTGTGCTTTGGGCTATTTTTTGGTCTTTTCCGCTTCTGTTCTTCGTCAGATAGCCCGCTATCTTCCTCATCACACAAACGGAAATGCCTCAAAAACTCATCCCAAATCAGCACACGATAAATTCAAAACAGTTTCTTATTTTGCACATCGCTATTAAAGCATATTTTTCACTATCAGCGTAGAGTTTGTCCCTCCGAATCCGAACGAGTTTGAAAGGAACATGTCGAAATGCGCCTCCTTCGTTTCGGGCAGGACATTGATCTTTGCCGAATCTTCGTCCGGATTCTCAAAATTGATGTTCCCGGCGATAAACCCGCTCTTCATCATCAGCATCGAATAAATGATTTCGCTGGCACCCGCCATCCACATCTCGTGTCCGGTCTGGCTCTTTGTCGATGTAACCGGCACCTTGACGTCGCCGAACACTTGCGCGATGGCCTCTGCCTCCCTGCTGTCCCCGATACGCGTGGAAGTGGCATGCGCATTGATGTAGCCGATGTCTTGAGGACTTATCCCTCCGTGCCGCAAGCATAGTTCCAGCGAACGTGCCGGCCCTGCCACATTTGGCGTAGAGATATGATCGCCGTTGCTCGAAAAGCCCCAGCTTACCACTTCGGCAAGAATAGGAGCACCGCGTTTCACGGCATGTTCATAGCTTTCCAGAATCACAGTCGCAGCCCCTCCCCCAGGAACCAGTCCGTCACGGTCGCGGTCGAAGGGACGGCTCGCCCTTGCCGGCTCGTCCTCACGCACGGAGAACGACTGGATTCCGTCGAAAGCCGCCACGCTATACATGTTGGCTTCCTGCGCACCTCCACACACCACACACTCCTGCAGACCGTTGCGGATAAGCAAGGCACCCAATCCGATGGAGTGCGATCCGGAAGCGCAAGCCGCCGAAGCCGTCAGATTAATTCCCCTCAGCTTGAACAGGCATGCCAGATTCATGGTGACTGTGGAGTTCATCGACTGGAATATGGCACCGCTTCCGCACGCCGCCGTATCCTTGAACTCGCGGAACTTGTCGAGCGCATGCATGGTGGCCTCAGCCACCGAATCATTTCCGTAAATGATGCCGATCTCATGCGAAGCGATGTAATCCGCATCAAGCCGGGCATTTTCCAGAGCCGCACGCGTAGCCATATACGCATACTGAGCTTCTTCCGGCATGAACTGCCTTTGGTTGCGCGGAACAAAAGGCTTCAGGTCCGGATGCGGTATATCGGCGCACAATGCCGAACGAAACCCCGCGTCCTTCCGTTCACGGCTGAATACGATACCGCTGCGCCCTGCATATAAAGAGTCGCGCACCGCATCAAGAGTCGTCCCCAGGCACGACCAGATGCCCATTCCTGTTATCACTACTTTTCTTTCCATAAGTCAAAATCAGAACCTCTTTAAACCTCCCCGAAAGGGAGGCTTAAAGAACCTTTCAATATAAAACAATAAAACAATTCCAAATTCAGGATGCCGAAGTCTGGCAAGCCTCCTCACGTGAAGAGCCGGGAGCGCTGCAACCGATCCTCTTCCGATAACACCTCCTCCGTTTGACAAGCTTGGGATTCAGAGGTTTCCATTGTGAAAGCTCCTTCACGTTGCTTTCCAACTGCGGGCCGGTTTCAGCCCATTTATAATGCAGCCTGTTGTAAATCGGAATAAGATCGTCGAAGAACAGCGCATTCACCCCCAAGCCCTGATAGTCGGGCCGCACGGCGATAAGCAAGAGTTCCGCTTTTTCATCGTGTTTCCATTTCAGAGCCTTGAGCAAATGATACCATCCGAAAGGCAAGAGTCGTCCGCGGCTTTTGCGAAGAGCGGACGAAAGGCTCCCCATCGTAATGGCCACACCCACCAATTCCCCCTTGTCATTCTCTATCACCGGCAGCATCTCCGGATTTATCAGCGGGAAATAACGGTCAACATACAGATCAATCTGTCGGTCGGACATCTCGGTATATCCGAACAAAGGCGAATAAGCCTCATTGAGCAACTGAAACACCCTGCGTCCATATCCGTTGTCAATATCTTTCTGGTTCAGCTTGCGCACATGAAGTCCGAACATCTCTTTCGAAAGGCGAGCCACCCGCGCATATTTGGCAGGGACTGTTTCGGGTATATCAATGCGTATCTGAACCCAGTCGACCTCCTTCTCATACCCCAAAGCCTCCATATGCTCCGGATAATAAGGATAATTATAGATGGTGATCATCGAACCTGTCTGGTCGAAGTCATCCACCAGCATCCCCTCCTTATCGAAATCAAATATCCCCATCGGACCCTGGATGTACTCCATGCCTCGCTCTCTTCCCCACTCTTCCACCGCAGCAAGCAAGGCCTCCGAGACATCGCGGTCGTCAACAAACTCGATAAAGCCGAAGCGCACATTCCGTGTCTTCCATTTCTCGTTGGCATGGCGGTTGATGATTCCGGTGATGCGACCCACAACTCTGCCCTCCCCATCATATGCCACAAACGGCTGCATCTCCGAGAATTCAAGTCCCGCATTCTTTTTGGGATCAAACGTATCGCGCACATCCGATTCCATATCGGGCACGTAATACGGACATCCCTCATAAAGCCTTTCCGGAAACTTGATGAAATCGTCCATTTCATGCTTGGACTGAACTTTCTTTATTCTCACATCTTTCATAATGCTAGCGAAAATACCGAACATCAAGATAATCTACAAATTTGCAAAACCTTTGAAACAATTTTGTAGAATTACGGAACAAGCCCGGCCGGAGGAAGAGGAAGGCAAGGCCCGTTTCCTCCCGGTTATGACCAAGACAAAACAAAATGAAAACTACCGGACACAAAGATGGCGGTAAACGGCCGCCGAGATGTCCGCTATGATCCGCTCCGTATCTTCTGCTGACTCCTCCGAGTCTTTCACAAACACGGCTATCACATACCGTCTTCCGTCGGGCAAAGAAACGAATCCGATATCGTTGGTTCCAATCAGCTCGCCCCTCGAATTGCGGTCGCCCGTACCCGTTTTGTGCCCGACAACCGCATCCGTACCTTTCAGCGGCTTCTTCAGCCTGTTTTCTCCGGTATGGCATGTCACCATCGTTTCCTTTATGAACTGCTGATACGAATCTCCTGCAAGCCGGCGGACAAGAAACACCTCCAGCAGGCGTGCGGCAGAAAGCGGCGTGCTCCAGTTGGCGTAACACAGATCCAGATCGCGGTGCATGTCATCCTCCGTAGCGGAAATGGAGAATCCGTCAATGCCCAGCGAACGGATATACGCATCGGCAATTTCCGTTCCTCCTATATAATCGAACAAGATGTCGCAGGCATTGTTGTCACTGAGCTGCAAGGTATAAGTCAGCAGTTCGCTGACGGGAAGAGACACGTTCCCTTCCGGATGAGAGTCCCTGAGCGGACTGTACGTGTCGGGCTTCAACTGCTCTTTCTTCACCAGAATCTCCGCAGAGAGCGGCAACCCCTTCCGGTCCATAAAGTCTGCCACCGCAAGTGCCTGATGAAACTTGAAAACGCTCATCATGGGATAGCGTTCCTCATTGTTGACGGTTACCGTATCCCTCCCGTCAATGATGACCGCCACACCCACCCGGGCACGTTTCCCTTCAATTATACGGGCGATATCCTCGTGCAACGTTTCTTCTGCCACACACTGCACACAACACGAAACCAGGCAGACCAGCAATCCGAAAAATACTCTTTTCATATCCATAAGCTACAGAAAACAAAACAAAGGCAGGCCCGATGCGTATCACAAATCCGGGTCTGCCTGCAAAAATAAGGGTTTCAGCCGCTTATTTCAAATAAGTGCGGTAAAAACTTTCAATCTTGTCGAAGGGAATCTTTTCAAAATTATCGTAAAGGTCCGTATGGCTCGCACCCGGAACAATAAGCAGTTCCTTGTTGCTGCCTTTCAGCTTCTTGAAAGCGTCTTCGCTGAAATAGCGCGAATGGGCCTTTTCGCCATGAACCACGAGCACGGCGCTGCGGATTTCATCACTGTAGGCCAGGATAGGCATATTGAGGAACGACAGCGCAGAAGTCTTGTTCCAGCCCCCGTTCGAGTTGAGCGAACGCTTGTGATAGCCGCGCGGAGTCTTGTAGTATGCATGATAGTCCTTCACGAACTGAGGAGCGTCGGCAGGCAGCGTATCGGCCACACCTCCGGCAAGCGCATACGTGCCGTTTCTGTAATCTTCCGTACGCTGGGCATTGAGCTGTTGGCGAAGTTCATAGCGTCCCCCGGCATCCATGGCATCAAAATAACCGTTTGCCGTGACGCGGCTCATATCATACATCGTAGAAGCCACCGTAGCCTTGATGCGTGTGTCGATGCCGGCAGCATTGAGCGCCATGCCTCCCCATCCGCAGATGCCGAGTATGCCGATGCGTCCGGCATCCACATCCTCACGGGTAGAGAGATAATCGACCGCCGCACAAAAATCTTCCGTGTTGATGTCGGGCGAAGCCACATAACGGGGCTGTCCCCCGCTCTCACCCGTAAACGAAGGGTCGAAAGCGATGGTCAAGAAGCCGCGTTCTGCAAGTTTCTGTGCATACAGTCCCGACGCCTGCTCCTTCACCGCTCCAAACGGACCGCAAACGGCAATTGCCGCCAGTTTTCCTTCCGCATTTTTCGGCACATACAGGTCGGCCGCCAGTGTGATTCCATAACGGTTGTGGAAAACCACCTTGCTGTGATTCACTTTGTCGCTCTGCGGGAACACCTTGTCCCATTCCTGAGCCAGATTCAATTTTTCCTCCATCATTTTATTTTCATTAAGTTGTTTTTCTTGCGCAGAAAGGCTTGCCGTCCCGCACGCACAGAGCAGCAAAGCCGCACATAAAGTACCAAACGGATTTCTCATACCGGTATCTTTTAAAGAATCAGAAAGAATAACGCACCCACACGGAATTTTCACCGATACGCTTCACACTGTCCAGCTTGAGGAGAGTGGTTGGATACGAAGCGTCTTCAATGCCGTCGAATACAGCCGTCATGCCTTTGCGTCCGTCGATGCCTGCACCTATCACCACGCTTACCTCGTCCAGCAGACCTGCCTTCAGAAAAGCTCCGTTGATATGGCCCCCGCCCACAACGGCCAGCCTCTTCACCCCGAAATGCACGTTCAAGAGTTCGACGGCTCTCGAAAGATCCGCTTCTCCCCTGCCTGTTGCAATCCACGATATCCCTTGCCGGCGCAGCACTTCAAGATACTCCCTCGGCACATCCTCGCTGGTTATGACGAGGAACGGGCGTCCGTCAGCTTCGGCGGCCGGCCACTGCAGCCTTCCCTTCGAGTCAAGACCGATGGTATAGCCGTCGGCTTCGGCAGCTTTCCAGACAGACTCCCCGCCCGCCGGTGTGGCATCGGAAGGAATAAAGGAATCCGGCAGAGCATAGTGCATCTGCATCGTAACCCTTCCTGACACGTCTGAATCGCAATGCAGTTCGCGAAGAGCATCGTAATACTCATCTCCGCCGATACGCTCGGTCATGTCGCAGTCAATGCGTCCGTCGACCGATGCCATCATGTGGCAAACAATGTATGGTTTCATACGCTTAACACTTTTAGATTTACAAAGGCAAAAGTAGCGCAAAGAATCCAAAGCCACATTGCTGTAAAGCTCAAATATAGTTTCTGAAAAGTTCACCTTTCACGCGGAAACAGCGGTGGGAGGAACACCGTACTGCTTCTTGAAAGCGGTTGAGAAATGAGAAGGATTCTTGAAGCCCACTTCGGCATAAACGTCCACAATCCGCCTGCCGCCCTGCTTCATGAGTTCGTAAGCCACTTCCAGGCGTTTTCGTATGAGCCACTTTTCCGGAGTAAGGTCGCTCAGCTTCTTGAAATCGCGCTTAAACGTGGCAAGGCTGCGCCCCGTATAGTGAGCCAGATCTTCTACCGTAAACTCATACATATAATTCTTGTTCATGAAGTCGAGGATATCAATTTTCCACGATTCGTTGAAGTCAAACAGCAATGCCGCAAAACGCCTGTCGATATGCAGCAAAGCCAGCAGCCCTTCCTGCAGCTTCAGATGCATGAAATCGTCCTGCGGCTTTTCATCGGCGTCAAAATAAGGCGCCATCGAAGCAAACAGACTGGCAATCTCCGGCGTTTTCGGGAGCTTTACCGCCCGCACCTCCGGCTTGGGCATATCCGCCGCCTCCTGATACCGGTTGAGCCTGGCATACATTTCACGGAGAAAGCTGCGGGTAAAGCTCAGAAAGATTCCGCAGTAACGCTCACCCCCGCAAGGCTTCTTATACATGGTGATATGATGGTCGCGCGGAATGAAAACGCATTCCCCTTTTCCCACATGGATCTGTTCTTTCCCGTTGTCAAGCACCATCTCGCCCGAATAAACATAGTTCATGGCATATTCGTGCGAACGGTGGATACACGCGCTCGCATTATCATAGAAAAAGCTGAAAAACACATTGTTGTAGTTAAAGATTACCTTCATGGGATCATCCTGCGCATCTGTCTGTTTCATATTTCCGATGTTTTCTGCAAAAATAGAAAATTTAAAACCTGAACGAATCTTCCACAAGGTTAAATTATACTATGCGGATAAACCTTGGGAACTGCCGTCTGTCAAAAGGACAAAAGCGCGCTAAACCAGCAAACATGATTATCAACCCTTTAAATGAAAGAACAATGAAAACAAACCGTTTATTTTTAGCTTTGGCCTTCGTTGCAGTATTGGGCGGAAGCAGTGCGTTTGCACAAAACACGGATGGCGAGAACAGCAAACCTGCCGACAAGCAGCGCAAACGTCCCACTCCGGAACAGATGATGGAATTCCAGACAAAACGGATGGAACGGAGCCTGATGCTGGACGACAAGACCGCGGCAAAGTTCACCCCACTTTACAAAGAATACCTTGAGGCGATGAAGGAATCCCGCGCACTCCCAAAGAACGCAAAGGATGCCAAGGAAGCCAAAAAGAAAGAACGCACCGACGAAGACATCATGAAGGCTCTGGAGGACCGCATGGACAGACAGCAGAAGATGCTTGACACGAAAAAGAAATACTTCAACGAGTTCAAGAAGATTCTGACCCCGCGCCAGTTGGAAAAGGTGTTTGCTCCGCGCCCGGACGGATTCCGTAAAGCACCGGGCAAACCGAGAGCAGGAAAAAGAGCAGACGTTAGGCCTTGCCCCCTCTGCCCTCCCTGCCACGAGATGAACAGACATCATGCCGTCTGTCCTCCTTGCCAGAAGTAGTCCACAAGGATATCTCATCGTTTCCATAAGATATGCCGGCATCTTTTTCTGCCGGCCTTCAAAAAGAATGAAGCTTTCCGCAAAAAAGGCTGTATCTCTAAACTGAAGACAAACTTTTCTGCGGGAAGCTTCAACTTTGTCTGTCCGCCCGGACTTGCCGGGTTTCCAACGGACAAAACAGAAATTCCATATCAGATTCGCGCGAACTGCCTGTTTCCAATCTATCGCTTCAGCGCATAGCGCGCAAACATCCAGACAACCGCATATCCGACAAGAGGAACAAAGAAGGCCAGATGCATGGCGGCGTGGTCGCCTATCCATCCCATAAACAACGGACCTACGGCTCCTCCCACGGGCGACATCATCAGAAAAGAAGAAGCGCGTTTGGTATGGCTTCCGAGTCCTTTCAGCGAAAGAGCAAAGATGGTCGGAAACATAATGGCCTCAAATGCGTATCCGCAAAGCAAAGCGGCCAATGACACATGGCCTGCATCAAGCAGGACAACCAGCGTGGTGCATACAGTTCCGGTTGCGCACCAGAAAAGCATCTTCTCGGCGCGTACATGGCTCATAATCCAGCTCCCGACAAAACGTCCCACCATAAACAGTCCCAGACCTCCGAACGAGAGGATGATGGAGGCATCGCGCGAGCTCATCCACTGCTTGTCGGTCACATAATTGATGAAGAAGCTGTTGATGGAAATCTCCGCCACTTCATAAAAGAACAGGGCGGTCAGGCCGAACACGAAAAGCTTGTGCGACCACAAGCTGACTTTGCGGCCGGCATGATCCACCTCCACCTCATGCCTGATTTCCGGCAGCCTTATCCGTGAAAAGACAACGGCAACCAGCAGCACGACAACCCCCATGACCGTATACGGAAGAGCCACGTTTCCGGCCTTCATCGTCCCGTCGTCCGAAAAGAGAAGCAGGCCGGTAAGAATCGGCGCAAAGATGCAGCCCATTCCATTAAACGACTGGGCAAAGTTAAGGCGGCTCGCCGCGGTTTCCTTCGCCCCCAGTTCCGTGACATACGGATTGGCCGCCGTTTCAAGAAACACCAGCCCGCATCCGATGACGAACAGGGAAAAAAGGAAAAAGTTAAACGACATCCAATGCTGGCCGGGTATGAACAACAGCGACCCGACACCATAGAGCAGCAGGCCGAACACGACTCCTTTCCGGTAGCCGAGCCGGTTGATGAAAAGCCCGGCAGGAATGGCCATAATGAAATAGCCCATATACATGGTGGCCTGAATCAGCGCCGAATGAGTTTTGGAGATTTCCAGCAGTTCCTGAAAATGCTTGTTCAGCACGTCAAGAATGGCATGAGCGAATCCCCACAGAAAGAACAAGGAAGTCAGCAATATAAACGGCAACAGGTACTGCCTGTCGACAAAGGCTGTCCGCTGGTTTTTCATGTCCGCACGCATTATAATAAGTAAGGCAATAAGTCAGGCAAGTCGCCAATAATTACATCGGGCAACGATTCGTCCGTTTCTTCATTGCCCCATCCCTCTCCTTTGAGCCATGCAACCTTGCATCCGACTTTCTTGGCAGGCACAACGTCTTTCGAGAACGAATCGCCCACCACCAGCACATTTCCGGCAGGAAAGCCCATCGCCTCCACTCCCAGACGATAGATTGCAGGATCGGGCTTGCGCACTCCCACGACGGATGACTCGATAATGTCCGAAAAGAAGCTGAAAAGGCCGAAATCCTTCAAGATGGTCTGTATGTTTCCGTAGAAATTAGACACCAGCACCAGCCTGTAACGCCTGGACAGCGTTTCCACAACGGGACGTGTGCGCTTCAGGACTTCCAGAACATAATCATAGCAGCTTTCGGCTATGCAGGCAGCGTATTTCTTAGCGTCGGCATCCTCTCGGGAAAGCTTTCCTCCATCCACCAGAAAGTCGATCTGAATACGGGTCTTGATGCAGAGCACATCGCGGAAATTGTGTTCAGGCCTTACGAGCGGCACACGCGCCAGGGTACGTTCACCATGCACGTAGGCTTCCCGGAAACTCTGCTTGTCAACGGGAACCTGAAATTCCTCGTATTTGCTCCACAGTACTTCCGCCCAATGGCGGCTGTTGGTATCAATCGTACCGCCATAATCAAAAATCACACCTTGGATATCATTCAGTTTCTTGTTCATTTTTTTCCTTTATTTTACCGGTTCCGTTGCCGATTTTCATCAGCATCACCCCTACTATAATCCAAAACAATTCACGCACACGGGTTATCAGGCTCGTATAAATGCCGAACGCACTCGGAATGGCCAGCCCTCCCGTGGCAAGCGCAAAGCCCCCCTCACGTGTTCCCAACTGCATGGGCGAAAAGAAAAGCAGGTTGGCGAAGAGTGAGGTAAATGCCATTATCAGAATGCAGTCGAAAAAACTGACATCTGTGGTCAGAATATTCAGAATGAAATACACCTCCAGGCAGCCTACGACACGCGCCGCATACTCAAGTCCCAACGAAATATAAAACGTGCTCCTGCGCTGCTTGTGAAGCTCGGCTATCTGCGAGTCGATGCGCTCCAGGGTTTCCTTCTGCTCCTCGCCGAAGCGTTTCGCCCATTTCCCGACGAACGGCACATGGGAAAGCATCCTCAACGCGCGCACTGCCATGCCGTTCCGGTAGCCTTTCATGAAGAAATAAATGGCAAGCAGACAGAATCCGACCACAACAGCAAGCATTATTCCTATCCCCCAATTCAGCGGAGCGACAAACACATACAGAACAGACGACGTGAGCCAGAACCAGAAATGCGAAAAAATATGCATCATCACATAAAGTATCACCGAAGACGTCGCCTTGCTTACCCCCACATACGGGCTAAGCTCCATGATGCGGTAAGGCTCCCCTCCCATCAGTCCGGACGGAGTGGCATAGTTGAGGGCAAATCCGGATATGGTCAGCTTATAGACCTTCCAGAAAGAAACCCTTGCACTCTTCCCGTCGCAGATAATCGCATACCACGACCACGCATTGAGATAATAGATAAACACCCAGAGCAGAATCACCGCGGGAAGCCATCCTCCCGCCCGGCGGATATTTGCCCAAAGCTCTCCGTAATCCATGTCGAAGGTGAAAAGCATCACTACAATGGCAAAGATCCCGAAGATGTAGAATATATTGCGGAATTTTTCTTTCATAATCCTGCGTATTTGTTATAGAGAAAGGCGCACATCGCCTCGTGACGGTGGCGCATGTATGTAAACAGAGCGGTCATCACAATGATTTCAAACACGAAATAAAGCCACGGTTCGCCGATAAGCAACGAAACGTAAAGCGCAATGGCGCGCGTATTGAATGTCAGGATATTCGTATATTTCATCAGCGGAAGACTCATGCTCCGGAACTCGTCACGAAGTTCCTGAGGAATATTGTCACCGTATTTCTGCTGCACCAACGCATAGAAGCGCTGGAAGTTCGGAGTCATCCGCTCCTGCTTGCGCGTATAGTTTCCATAAGAATACAGAAACAGCTTCCACCAGAAATTATGCTTCCAGGGCAGGCTGTAGAACAATTCCCTCTGCTGCTTGAAGTTGTCGAGCTCGCTCCCTGCCTTTCCTTTCAGGAAGAAAAGATGGATATTCCGGTAATAGTCGGCAAGCGTACACTGCTGGCTATGGCAGAATATGCCCGAAACATAAGCCAGAAGCCAGATATACACCCCCCACACCGTTCCGCTTTCGCTTCCGATGCCAAAAGGCAAAGGCTGGAAGGTGAGCCGCAGGCAGATGGCAGCATAAATGGCAAAGAACCACAAATCACCGGCAAATCCGTCGAGCATACGCCCCCAGCGCGTCTTTTTCCCTGTCATTCGGGCCAGCTGCCCGTCGCAGCTGTCGTAATGATTGGCCCACATCAGCAGGATAATGCCTATGACCGTATGCTTCATGTCGGGAAAGTAAAACATCACTCCAGCCGAAACGCCGAGGATGATCGAAAGCACTGTCACTACATTGGGGTGCACCCCGAACCGGTTGAAGAACAAAGCCCACGCATAACCGATGGGGCGGTTGAAATGAATGTCAAGAAACTCTTCTGTATCCATCGACTTGAACGAAGCCTCAAGTCCTTTCTTTTCTGCGCTCATCTTTATTTGCTGTTCAGTTTGGAAATGATACGATTATAAATGCATTCGGCTATCTTAGGCGCAGCCTCCCTGCGGCAACGCGCGAAACTGGGCCAGTCATTAAAGTCAATGATTCTTATCTCGCCGGCAGACGACACGACACAATCCCCGCCGTAAATGGGCACATTGAGTGCCTCCGCAGCACGGTTGGCATACGCCTTCAACTTGTCAAGATCAAGCGGGAAACCTCTCGCCTCGCCGTTGATGGCTTCAAGCCCGAATTTGCTGTGCGACTGCTCGGTCGGATAAAATGCATAAAAGAAGTCGGTATGCTGCACACCGTAGAACTTCACCAGGTCGCCTACGAGGTGCTCGTTCACCACCGCAACCGGTATGTGCCGCGCACGGAAATCGGCCATCACCACTTCGGCCTCTTCACGGCATTCCACATAAACCACATCTTCCTTTACCATGGCATGCGAATCGCCTCTCTTTATCCAGCAAGGATAAATGTCCGGCGTAAACTCGCCGCCGGTAGGAATGATGAAACTTTCCGGATGGGGCACGCCGCTGGCAATAAGCCGCTCCGTCATTTCCCGACGGACACAATTGTCGATTCCAAATCCTGAATTGACTACCAGCGCTCCGTTTTCTTCCAGCTCCTTCAGCCTGGAAATCGTAGCCCTGTCACGGGCCATGTCAAAAATGAAGTCTGCCTGGATGTGCTGAGCCACAAATTCTTTTTCAGGGAACAATGTGACTTCGCATCCTCTCTTCGCCAGCTCTTCTGCCGTTTCTCTGAAAATAGCCGCATCATTCCCCACATGATTCGGAGAAAACTCGTTTCCTCGGCTCACGCCTACAACCCGAATCTTTTTCCCATTCTTCTGCATGGTTATCGATTATTTATCTTCTTCTTTTTTCTTATTCGTTTACAAGTCTGTCACTTGCCGTTCAAAAAAGCCTCTGCCTTCACGATGTCGCCGGCATGATCCACGTCCAGTATCTTTGAAAATGGATAAGCCTCCAGCTTCAGGCCGTCTGCAACCAGCTGGCGCTGGAAATTACGCATCCGGGCCATCCCGTGACTGATACAATACTCCAATGTACCGATTGCCTTCGGTGTCAGACAATAAATGCCTCCCGAAATATATTTTGTGCCGGGCACCACCGAATCATAGAATCCGGTTATCGACAGGTTTTCGTCTGTCCCGATATACAAAGGCTTCTCGTCGTCGATATAATCTGTGACGGCCATCATCCCGTCTTTGCCGGAAGCCTTGAAAGCCCGGATAAATTCCGAGAACTCGTCTTCCCGGAAAATGGTATCGACCGTAGTCAGACAAAAGCGGTCTTCCCTGAGATACGGGCTAAGTTCATAAAAGCTGTGCATGGAACTGGGTGTCGTCTTTACGATCACTCTCAAAGGGACTTCCGACTTTTGTTCCAGCTCGGCCAAATGAGCTTTTGTCAACGGCACTTCATTGTTGATTATAACGACCACTTCGTCTGCCCCGTTCTCGGCAAAGACATGAATCAGGCGGTCGATCATAGCTGTTCCGTTCAGCTGCACCAGCGGTTTGGGCAGCTTCACTCCTTCCTGTGAAAGCCGGGATCCTTCCCCGGCTGATATTATCGCAAACTTCATATCAATCTTCTTCCGGTACATCAAGCTGTTTCAGCTTGTCGCTGTCGTCTTTCTTCTCGTAATATTGCTTGCGCAACGGACGCGCAGAAATCTCTTTCTCCAGAACCCGGTTGCGGAACACGTCAATAGCCAGATATACAGCCTGACGGAAAGAGTTCTCCGATGCGATTCCCTTTCCTGCAATGTCATAGGCCGTGCCGTGAACCGGAGCGGAACAGACAACCGGAAGACCCGCCGTGAAGTTCACTCCGTCTTCCATAGCCAGCGTCTTGAACGGAATCATTCCCTGGTCATGATACATGGCAAGGATGCCGTCGAAACGGGAGAAGCTGCCCGAGCCGATAAGGCCATCGGCCGGATAAGGCCCGAAGCACTGGATTCCCTTCGCCACCATCTCGGACAGGGCGGGTGCTATCACCTCCTTTTCTTCGGTGCCGGTCAAGCCATCGTCACCGGCATGAGGGTTCAGGCCCAGAACGGCAATCCGCGGCGAATCAATTCCAAAGTCCACTTTCAGCGAGCGGTGAAAAGCCATGATCTTTTCGGCCAGCAGTTCTTTGGTCAGCGTCTTCGGAATCTCACGCACCGGAATATCTTCCGTGGCCAGCGCCATGCGGAAATCCCGCTTCACCAGAACGGTCAGAGCTTTCCGTCCGCCGCCGACCCGTTCCTGAAGAAAAGCGCCATGGCCCGAAAAGCCGGACGAATCGGCCTGCACGGACTGTTTGTTTGCAGGCGCGGCAACCAGCACGTCGAACAAGCCTTCCTGGTATTCCTCCACCGCTTTCTCAAGAGCGGCAACGGCAGCCTTGCCCGCTTCGGGCGTCGGTTTCGAAAGTTCAACCTTCAGCTCCTCATTGATGCAGTTCACCACATTCACCCGTCCGTCCTGCACATCCGCAGCCGTATTGACGATGCTGAAGTTTGCAGGAATGTCCATCGCCTTCCGGTGATAGGCAGCCACCTTGGGAGAGCCGTAAATAACCGGCGTACAAAGCTCCAGCATCGCCGGATCAGAGAATGTCTTGAGAATCACTTCATAGCCGATTCCGTTGATATCTCCGTGGGTAATACCCACTTTAATTCTTTTACCTTCCATATTTAAATTCTTGTATTACTCTGAGTCAATGTTCTGCCGCTTTGCCGTAGAAAGCATTCCGCAGGCGGCAAATATGTCTTCCCCTCTGGAAGCCCGGATCGTGGAAAAAATCCCGTGCCCCGTCAGATAGTCGCGGAAAGCCAGCATCGTTTCCGGTTCGCTCCCTTCAAGGTCTGCACCCGGAATGGCGTGGAAACGGATCAGGTTGATCCGGCAGTCCAGTCCGCGGAGAAGCTTCACCAGCTCTTTCGCATAGACCATGCTGTCGTTCACTCCCTTGAACATGATGTATTCGAACGAAAGGCGGCGCTGCTTGCTGAAGTCGTAGCGGCGCAGCTCTTCAACAATCTCGGCAATCGGATAAGCCTTTTCCGCAGGCATCAGTTCTTTTCTTTGCGCCGGGAACGGCGAATGGAGGCTGATGGCCAGGTGGCAGTCGCTCAAATCAAGGAAACGCCGAAGCCCCTTGCGCAGGCCGACCGACGACACCGTAATCCGTTTCGGACTCCATCCGTATCCATAGTCCGACGTAAGCACATCCAAGGCGCGGAGCACCTCGTCGAGATTGTCAAAAGGTTCGCCCATGCCCATAAACACGATGTTTGTCAGCGTGTCGCGCTCGGGCACGGAATAAATCTGGTTCAGAATCTGGGCGGCGGTCAAATCTTGCGCAAACCCCTGCTTTCCAGTCATGCAGAACTTGCAGTTCATCTTGCATCCCACCTGCGAAGAAACGCACAAGGTGGCCCTTTCGTCTTCGGGTATGTAAACCGTTTCCACAAAATTCCCCTCCGAAACAGAGAACAAGTACTTCACCGTCCCGTCGGCCGAACGCATCTCGTGAACAGGAGCGCTGCATCCGATTTCATAAGACGCTTTCAGCAGTTCGCGGTTCTTCAACGAGAGATTGGTCATTTCGTCAATCGAAGAAACCTTCTTTCCATACATCCACGACGCTATCTGACCGGCCGTAAATTTGGGCATGCCCAAACCGAACACAATCTCTTTCAATTCATCCAACGTTCTCCCTAACAGAGGAGTCTTTGCCATAGTCGTTCTGTTTTAATTCACGTATATGAACATCTGCATTTCCGGCCAAAAAAACAAGCCGTCATCTTCATCAAAACAAGCCGTCATCTTGATTAAAATGAGCCGTTATCTTAATTAAAATGAGCCGTTATCTTTTCAGCACCTTGGGAAGGCCCTGCAAATGCAGACATTCAATTTCATATAATTAGCGTACAAAGTTAGAGAAAAATAAGATAATTCCCTATCTTTGTCTGTATAAAATGTATTTAACATGAAAAAAACGATTACTTGTTTTCTTTTCTATCATACTGACAACCAATTCAATAAACTTCTGAACAGTTTATTGTCGCACCCCTATATAGACCAGATATACCTACTTACGGGGCAAAAGGAAGCGGCCGAAGCTGCCTGCCCTCAGTGCCGGACGCTCCCGCTGGATTCGTTTGAACAAACCGGAACCATACGCCAGATAGCCCTCCATGCAAAAACGCCCTATACCTTATTATATACGACACTGCAGCCGCTCGAACTGGGCGAGCAGGCACTCGAACGGATGTGCGACTACCTGAGCGCGCCGGAAAGCGTGATGGTCTATGCCGACCATTACCAGATTCTCAACGGAGAGAGGCAGCCTCATCCCGTCATCGACTACCAGCCGGGGAGCGTTCGCGATGATTTCGACTTCGGCCCGCTGATGCTCTTCAAAACCGATGCGCTTGCAAAGGCATCAGACCGTATTCTCTCCCAGCCCGAATATCAGTATTCGGCCCTGTATGCCTTGCGGCTGGCATTGTCTGAACAAGGCGAGCTTACCCATATCAGCGAATATCTCTATACCCGCGCAGAAAATGACGCCAGAAAGTCGGGCGAAAAACAGTTCGACTATGTGGATCCCAGAAACAGGGCTGTCCAACTGGAACGCGAAACGGCTTTCACCTATTATCTGAAAAACATAAGGGCCTATCTGCCGCCAGCCGGAAAGCTGATAGCTCCGGAAGAAGAAGACTTTGCATGCGAAGCGTCAGTCATCATTCCGGTACGAAACAGGGAAAGAACCATAAAAGACGCCATACGCTCGGCACTCGGCCAGAAAACAACCTTCCGCTACAACGTCATCATCGTCGACAATCATTCGACCGACGGAACCTCCGGATGCATTGACGAATTTGCCGGCGACCCGAGGGTGATTCACCTGATTCCCTCACGCCACGACCTCGGAATCGGCGGATGCTGGAACATGGCCGCCAATCATCCGCAATGCGGACGCTTTGCCGTGCAACTGGACAGCGACGACCTGTACAGCGGACCGGACACCTTGCAGCGCATTGTCGACAAGTTCTACAAAGAGCGTTGCGCAATGGTCATCGGCTCTTACCGGATGACAGACTTCAATCTGGAAACCCTGCCTCCGGGAATCATTGACCATCAGGAATGGACCGACACGAACGGACACAACAACGCGCTCCGCATCAACGGTCTGGGAGCGCCGCGCGCTTTCTACACTCCCCTGCTCCGACAGATACGGGTGCCAAACACCAGCTACGGAGAAGACTACGCATTGGGGCTGGCCTTTTCACGCGACTACCGCATCGGACGCATCTATGACGTGCTTTACCTCTGCAGGCGGTGGGAAGGAAACTCCGATGCCAACCTGAGTATCGACAAGGTCAACCGGAACAACAGCTACAAGGACAGTCTGCGCACGCTTGAAATCCGCCGCAGGAAAGACAAGGTATCACGACCGATGTCATATCTCTACCCTGCAAGCAATGTGTCGGGAGAAACGTTTTTCGCCTCCCAGTTCGACAAATGGGAACAGGCGCGGAACAACCACGAAGCGCTCAGCCGCATACACGTGCGCCATTTCAGTCTGAACGGAAACGAAATCCAGGTACAGTTCAACCCGGCAAGAGCCGTGTCCTCCTTCGCAAAAACAGACCGGGCATCGGTCAACGCGCGCCCGTGCTTTCTCTGCATCAGCAACAAGCCGGAGCTACAGGACAGCATCCGCATCGAACTGGACGAAGCCTTCAGCCTCCGGGTCAATCCGTACCCCATCCTTCCGGGGCACCTCACGCTCTCAAGCGAGTGCCACGAATGGCAGACACTTGCAGGAAAAGAATCGCGCCAGCTTCCCGGAAGACTGACAGACTGGCTGGAGAAACATTTCGAAAAGGGATATACCGTATTCTATAATGGAGCCGGATGCGGCGCTTCGGCACCCGACCACTTCCACTTTCAGGCAGTCCGCCAAAAAGATGTGCCTTTCATCCGCCAGTGGAACAGACTGCTTTCCGGAGCCACCCAATGCGGATACGAGCGTCTGGAAGACGGCAGCTCGTGCATTGCCTACGCGATAAACGGATATATATGTCCGGTGCGCGCTTTCGTGACAGACAAGGGAACAAATTCCAGCAGCAGACTGATATCAGACTATCTGCGGACACTCCCCGTACACGAGGGCGAAACAGAACCCCGCTACAACCTGTTTGCATGGAAAGACGAACAGCATGGGTTTGTCACCGCTTATTTTCCACGCTCCGTCCACCGCCCGCAATGCTACTATGCCGAAGGAGAAGCCCAACTTCTCATCAGCCCGGGGGCCCTGGACATGGCAGGCATCGTCGTTGCCGCAAGAAAAGAAGATTATGAAAAAATTACAGAAGAAGACCTTCTGAAAATCTATCAGGAGGTATCACTTTAAGCTTATGAAAGAACCGGAAATAAATGTAGGCATCGTCAATGCCCTCGAAATAAACTTCACGCTGAACGCCAAATACATAGCCAAAGGAGAAACCGTAGAAGGGCAACAAAAGGTAAGTTTCGAAGAAGGAGGCATACTGTGGAACGGAAACCTTTATCAGGAACTGACATTCACGCCATTGGAGGAGAATGCCTCATTCTCTTTGTATGATGTCACCATCGGCATCAACTTCCATTGGGAACAGCAGGAAACGCAAACGTTTCTCGGATCGCTCCGGCTGACAGTTGACGAAGGCAAAATAACTGCAATCAACCAGGTGCCGGCAGAAGAGTATCTGACCAGCGTCATCTCGTCGGAAATGAACGCCGCTTCCGCCCTGGAGTTTCTGAAAGCCCACGCCGTAATATCACGGAGCTGGCTGCTGGCACAGATAGAGAAGCGGAAATCGCTCAGCAAGAAGCACGACGGCTTTTTCTCGTTCATTAAGACCGATACGGAATATATCCGGTGGTACGACCGTGAAGACCATACGATCTTTGACGTATGTGCGGACGACCACTGCCAACGGTACCAGGGAATTACCCGCGCTTCAAACCGCAGTGTGGCCGAAGCCGTGAAAGCAACCCGCGGACAGGTGCTCATGTACAAGCACGCTATCTGCGACTCCCGGTTTTCAAAATGCTGCGGAGGAGCAAGCGAAGAATTCAACTATTGCTGGGAAGACAAGTCGTATCCTTATCTTACGGCCGTGCGCGACACGGAAAAAGAATCACACCTGCCCGACCTTACCGATGAAAAGGAAGCGGAACACTGGATCAGAAGCACTCCCGAAGCGTTCTGCAACACGCATGACAGCAGGATCATCGCACAGATACTGAACAACTACGACCAGCAAACCGACAATTTCTACCGGTGGAAAGTGCGCTACACGCAAGAAGAACTGGCTTCTCTGATCCGCCGGAACACGAAATGCGACTACGGATGCATCATCGACCTGATACCGGCAGAGCGGGGAAAGTCCGGAAGAATCAGCAAACTGAAAATTGTCGGGACAAACAAGACGCTGGTCATCGGAAAAGAATTGGAGATCCGGCGTGTCCTTTCTGAAACGCATCTGTTCAGTTCGGCATTCGTTGTCGACAAGGGACCGGAAAAGGAAGGCGTTCCCGAATGGTTCGAACTGACCGGCGCCGGATGGGGCCACGGAGTCGGACTCTGCCAGATAGGAGCTGCCGTAATGGGCGAAAAAGGCTACAACTATAACGAAATCCTGCTCCATTACTACAAGGGGGCGGACATCAGAAAACTGTATTGAAAACATGAAAGCACGCATAAAGAGCATTTCTCCCTGGGCATGGGTGCCTACCCTCTATTTTGCCGAAGGACTTCCGTATGTAGCCGCAATGATTCTCTCGCTGGTGATGTACAAACGCATGGGAATTTCCAATACGGACATAGCCCTCTATACCAGCTGGCTCAACCTGCCATGGGTTATCAAGCCGCTTTGGAGCCCGTTCGTCGATTTGCTCAAAACCAAACGCTGGTGGATTGTCAGTATGCAGCTATTGCTAGGGGCCGGACTGGCGGGAATCGCCTTCACCATCCCGACCGACCGTTTCTTCCAGCTCACATTGGCCGTATTCTGGCTTATCGCTTTCAGCTCCGCCACACACGACATCGCCGCCGACGGATTCTACATGCTCGGTCTGACCAGCCATCAGCAAGCATTGTTCGTGGGTATCCGCAGCACGTTCTACCGTTTTGCCACGATAGCAGGCCAAGGGCTTCTGATCATGCTGGCTGGATTTCTTGAAAAGACAAGCGGAAGAATCGACTATGCATGGAGCATCACATTCTTTATCCTTTCCGGCATGATTCTGGCTCTGTGGCTCTATCACTCGTTTCTTCTTCCCCGCCCGGCAGACGATTGTCCGGCACAAGCGGGAATACAGGCACGCAACATCCTCTGCGGATTCGGCGAAACAATCGCATCCTTTTTCCGCAAGAAACAGGCTCTGGCAGCCATTCTTTTCATGCTGCTCTACCGGCTGCCCGAAGCGCAGCTGGCCAAGATGGGAATCCCCTTCCTGCTTGATCCGCCCGAAAAAGGAGGACTGGGAATGACTACCGCACAGATAGGATTTTCGCAAGGAACACTTGGGGTCATCGGACTGACCTTAGGAGGAATACTTGGAGGAATAGCCGTGTCCCGACACGGACTGAAACGCTGGCTATGGCCGATGGTATGGGCCATTTCCCTCCCCGACATCGTTTATGTATACATGAGCTACGCCCTTCCTTCCAGCCTGTGGATCATCAACAGCTGCATATTCATCGAACAGTTCGGCTACGGATTCGGATTCACCGCCTACATGCTTTATTTGATTTATTTTTCAAAAGACGGGAATCACAAGACTTCCCACTATGCCATTTGCACGGCTTTCATGGCATTGGGCATGATGCTTCCGGGCATGATTGCCGGATGGATGCAAGAAACTTTAGGATACCGGCTTTTCTTTGTCTGGATCATGGCCTGCACGCTCGCCACTTTCGGTGTAACCGCCTTGCTGAAGATTGACCCGGAATTCGGAAAGAAATGAAAACATTCAAACGTTCTTCACCATATCCTTTACAAACTGAATGAAGTTGAGAGCGGTATCCGCTTCTTGCCCTTGGGCGGAAACGAAACAGAAATGGCGTTTGAAGCGGAGGCCGTCCACATCGACAACCCGGAACTCTCCCGAACGAAGCTCACGGTCGACAGCAAACACCGAAACGATCCCCATGCAGTCACTGTAACGCAGAAACGACTTGATGCTCTCCGTGCTGCCCAAATACATACGCACGTTCAGTGACGAAAGTTTCAGTCCTTTTTCCGACAAAGCCATTTCAATGGCGTCAAGCGTTCCCGAACCGCGCTCACGCAATACCAAAGGCATACGGACAAATTCCTCCAGCGACAGTTCCTCAGGAACATTCCACTTGCCCGAACAACATGCCACAGGAACCAGCTCATCACACAGGAACGGCTCGTAACGGAGATTAGGAACGCGGAACACTCCTTCCACCATCCCGACATCAATGCTGTTTTCCTGAAGCGCATTCTCTATATGGCGGGAATTCATGTCGATAAGCGACACATTTATTTTCGGATACCGTTCTGTAAACCTTGCCAGCACGGGCGGAAGCACATAACGCGAAATGGTAGTGCTTGCCCCCAGCCTCAACTCCCCGGCACACTCGTTGTTAAGCTGATGCATATCGTACTCAAGCTTGCGGTACTCGACAAGAATCCGTTCGCAATGCTCCATGAGCACACGCCCAGCCTCGGTCAAAGAGATTGTATTTCCCTTCCGGTCAAACAGGCGCACCTGATACATGCTTTCCAGTTCATGCACATGCCTGGTCACGGCCGGCTGGCTGACAAACAGTTCCTGCGAAGCCTTGGTGAAGCTCAGATTCTTCGCCACACTATAGAATGCCTTCAATCGGAAATCAGACATGACTCTCCCGCTTAAAGTTCATCAGCACGGATGCCCAGCGACTGAAGCACAGCGTATCCCAGCATCTCAAACTGCCATCTGGCAGAAAGCTGCGACGGCGGATTCATGCCGAACAGCGTTGCTTTATCTTTCTTCTCCCACTTGCTGACCTCATCGGCTGCCTTGCTTCCATAAGCTGGTTCATCGGGAACAACCCCAACACACTGCGCTTCTTTCGACTCGCCGATAATCCGGAGCGACTCGATGAACAAATCTTCACGCGAGGCCATGCCTGAAGGCTGGAAACTATAGATGGAGAACTCTCCCAACCGGCTTTTGAAAGCCACATCATGCAATTCCTTGCCTAAATCCGACGGTTCACAGAAGTTCATCCGCCTGGTGCTTCCGTCATAAATAAATATGACCTGTATCTCATTTTCTCCGGGCTGCACTCCGGCATCCAAAGCCAGGCATTCAAGCAGCAGTGACAAATCCGCCTTCGGAAGTTCACGATTCACCAACGGCGCAAAATGGCGCGCCATATCATTTCCTACACGATTCAGGCAGGCAGCGTCTATCAAAAGGACATTCGGGGCAAAAGTTATTTTTTCCATACATCGCATTTTTGAGCGGATAAAGATACAATTATTTATGAAGATGGGCAAATCTGCTTTGCAAACCCACGCAAACACGCACCGCTCCCTAGAGTTTTAAACGACAGGCTTTTAGTCCCAACGGGCAAAATGTGCATCCATTTTTCCAGCAACCGGCCGAAACAGTTTCATCTCTTTCCCGAAAATGAAGTTAAAAAAACGCCTGCCATCCCGCAACATTTTCAAAAACGTTCAAATAATATTTACAAAAATCTCAAATTACACAGAAAAACAAATACTAAAAATCACAATTTATTCATTTATTTTGACATATTGCTTGTTAATATTTTTCTACGAAAGAATATTGTCAGATAAAATATATTTGTATATTTGCAACAACTTAACTACTATAAATTCATTATTGCATAAAATTAAGTCTAGACAAAATACTATAAAAAACAGTATACTGTATCAATAAATCAGAGTGTAAAAACTAAAGTTTAACTTCAAAACGACACGAGCATGAGAAATTATGTACACATGTTTAGAGAGTACCCACGAACGACCATCCTGTGGAGTATGCTCTTTGTTTCCACGTCTGTCATTGCCGGCACAAATCCAATCCCGGCAGAAAACCAAGCCGTTGCAGCATCAAAGGTGCAACAGCAATCCAAGAAAGTTACGATAAGCGGCGTTGTCACCGATGCAAAGGGGGAAAGCATCATCGGGGCCTCAATAGCAGACAAAAACAATCCGCGCGTCGGAACGATTACCAACATGAACGGCGAATATATCTTGACGGTAGCGGAAAACACATAACTTACCATAAGCTACATCGGCTACAATACCATTACAATCAAAGTTGTCCCGGGGAAGACAAAATATGACATCAAGCTGGAAGAAAGCTCGCATGAACTTGATGAAGTTGTCGTTGTAGGATACGGTGTCCAGAAAAAGGAAAGCCTGACTGGAGCTATGGCAACACTGAAACAGGAAAAGCTGGCTGACATCACCACGCCTAATGTCGAGAACATGCTGAACGGCAGGATTTCAGGCGTATACGTTGCTCCCGGTTCCAGCCAGCCCGACTCAAACGGAGCCGTACAGATCCGCGGACGCGCCACGTTGAGCGGAAGCACCTCGCCCCTGTGGGTTATCGACGGCGTAATTGTGGGTGAAGATCCCGGTGTGCTGAACCCTTCAGACATTGAAACACTTACAGTGCTGAAAGACGCTGCATCAACCGCCATCTTCGGTTCGCAAGGCGCAAACGGTGTCATCGTGGTCACTACAAAAGCCGGCAAAGTGGAAAAAATGACTGTAAACGCCTCCGTTAAGCTGGGTATAAGCCGACTGACAACCGGCAACATGAAGATGATGAACGGTGCGGAACTTTATGACTACTACGCTTCGTTTCCCAATCAGGAAGACATCACATTCAGCCGTTATAATTCGGACCTGCGGAACGCTGACTTCAGCTGGTGGGATCTCGCCTCACAGTCAGGTTTCACTCAAGACTATAACATTTCGCTTTCGGGAGGCAACGAAAAGATACGCTCCTATTTTTCACTGGGATATTACGACGAATCGGGCGCAGTAAAAGGATACGACTATACACGCTACAGTTTCCGCTACCGCACCATATACCAGCCCGTCAAATGGCTGACAATCAAGCCTAACGTTTCAGGGTCAATGATCGACACATACGATGCGCAATATGACGTAACGTCAATGTACACCATGTTCCCGTGGGACAGCCCGTATGATGAAGAAGGCAATCTGGTGCCGGACCGCTACAGCGGCTGGGTAGACTCGTCAGATACGAACTACCTCAACGCGCTTGCCAACGGCGACCATACGGACTACAAGACTTACGAGTTCTCCGGAAACTTTGACTTTGACATCAAGTTCACAGACTGGCTGACATTTACTTCTGTAAACAGCTACCGCTACAGAGGCTACTACTATTCGCAATACACAGACCCCAACACCGACAGCGCTTCGGGTGTTCAGGGACGTGTGAGCGAATACCAGAGCAACTCCACGCGTTTGTACACCAACCAGTACCTGACTTTCAACAAGCTTTTCGGCAAGCACTCCGTACAGGCATTGCTGGCCTATGAGTTCCTCTCTACGCGCGACAAAGCCATTTCGGCTACTGGTACGGGACTTATATCCGGCGTGGGCGTGCTTGACGCTACATCTACTCCAGAAGCCGTAGGCGGAAGCCTGACTGAATGGGCCAAACAGTCTTATTTCATGAAGGCCAACTATGCTTACGACGGCAAGTATCTGGCTGAAGCCTCAATCCGCCGCGACGGCGCGTCAAACTTCGGAGCAAACAACAAATACGGTAACTTCTTCTCAATCAGTGCAGGATGGAACATCCATCAGGAAAGCTGGTTCAATGCCCCATGGGTGGATATGCTGAAGCTCCGTGCTTCTTACGGTTCGGTAGGAAACATTCCCTACGCACGCTATCCGTCGTATGACCTTTATTCTGCTTCCGCAAACTATAACGGAACGCCTGCCCTGCTGATCAGCCAGGTAGGAAACAGCAACTTCACATGGGAAACGACCTACACTGGCGGAATCGGTATCGACGCCAACTTCTTCAAGAACCGCCTGCGCTTGGTATTTGACTACTATAACAAATATACGAAGAACGCTCTGTATCAGGTGCCTGTATCCGGCCTGACTGGCGTGACCAGCCGCTGGCAGAATGTGGGCGAGGTCCGCAACAAAGGTATCGAACTGACCATCGGAGGCGATATCGTCCGCACGAAAGACTGGTTGTGGAGCGTAGACCTGAACTTGGGACACAATGTCAACACGGTAGAGAAACTGTACGGTGACGACCCGGATCTGACGATCATAGGCGGAGGAGGAAACGACACGAACATTGCCGGAGCCGCAGACAAAGTGCTGAAGGTGGGATACGGAACCGACTGCTATTACCTGCGCGAATGGGCAGGAGTTGATCCCGAAACCGGATCACCGCTATGGTACGTGAACGATGAAGAAGGCAGCCGTGAAACGACAAGCAACTACTCGGAAGCCAACCAGGTGATAACCGAATCCACTTCGCCCGACCTGTTCGGCGGATTCAACACGTTCGTGCAATGGAAGAACATTGACCTCAGCGCTTCATTCGGATTCTCCATCGGCGGCAAGATCTACAACTATGCACGTCAGGAGTACGACTCCGACGGAGCCTATACCGACCGAAACCAGATGAAACTGATGGACGGATGGAGCCGCTGGGAAAAACCGGGCGACATAGCCACCCACCCGCTGGCAAGCTACGGAAACGACAGCAACTCCAACAGCGCATCAACCAGATACCTGGAAGACGGAGATTACCTGAAGCTCCGGTCGCTGTCTATCGGATATAACCTGAAGCTGCCCAAATATTACATCCAGAACATGCGCATCTACTTTATGGCTGAGAACGTGTTCACCATAACAGGATTCTCAGGCATTGACCCTGAAATTTCAGCATCTTACGACGAAGATACAGGCACATACAAGTCGATAGGTACGGCCAATATCTCGTATCCTACTACCCGCAAATTCATGTTTGGCATCAACTTAACTTTCTAAACAGCGATTTTATGAGAAACAACATATTTACTTCAATAGTTCTGACCTCGGCCCTGATTGCCGGAGGTTTAAGCTCGTGCGACCTAGACCGTTTCCCCACCAGCAGCGTGGCATCCGAACAGGTCACATCAAATCCGTCTGAAACATTAAGCAGCCTGATTGACGGAGCATATGCGCAGTTAAAGACATGGTCCGACCCGATGCACCGCCTGGGAGAATACGCAGGTGACAATATGATGATCCGCGGCTCATCCACCGACGATTTCTACGAGTTCATCACATTCTCGCGCACTCCGGACAACTACCGCCTGCAGAATTTCTGGGACTACGGCTACAAGGCCATTGCCCAAGCGTCAAACATCATCGACATGATAGGCGAAACCGAAGATGCTAAAATCCTCAGTCAGTTGGGCGAATGCCACTATATCCGGGGCATGATGTATTTCTACCTGTGCCGTGCGTTCGGCCGCCCTTATTACCAGAGCCCGGAAACGAATCTGGGAGTGCCCATCGTCAACGGAACGCCTGATGACATGGACAACCTGAGCCTGCCCGACCGGTCTACGGTGGAAGTAACCTACCAGCAGGCCATCTATGACTTGCGAATAGCCGAAGCGACACTGACCCGCGACGACGGCCCTGCCTATGCCTCCAAAGAAGCAGCCCAAGCCATGCTTTCGCGCATCTATCTGTATATGAGCGGCACTTATGAAAGTCCGAACACAACCTATGCAGATTCGGCACGCTATTATGCCGATGCAGTAATCAACTCCGGACAATACACGTTGGCCTCACGCGATGACTATATGAATTCGAGCCGGACAACTCCGGAGAACTACTCCGAAGACATATTCGTCGTAAAACGGCTTGCCAGCGAATTTTCAGGATATGATTACTACTATACTGTCGGTGGGATGTACTCGAACATCGGAGGAATGGGCTGGGGAGAGATGTACGCCAGCGCCAAATACCTTGAGCTGCTGGACGAAACGGGCCGCAACGACTGGCGTCCGGATCAGGAAAACATCGTGGATGTCCGCGCCGCCTTCATCGAGCCGCAATACGAGCAGGATGACGACGGAAACTACACGGAAGTGTTCCGCTTCATCACTCCCAACTCGGCCAATACGGGATATATCTACAAACAACTGACGGTGAACGCCGATCATACGTCATGCACGGAGGGAGAAGAAACTTACACGCTGACTCCCACTGACGGAAGAGATTCCGATGAAGAATACTACACCATCAATTACGGCGGCGTTTCATACACGGGAGTCATTGACTATTACATCACTCTCAACAACGGCTACCCTGAGTTCTATATCACGAAATGCTCGCGCGAGGATGGTCTGGATTCACAGCTCCATTCGCCCATCATCTCCCGTCTGGACGAAATGTATCTTAACCGTGCCGAAGCCTATGTGAAAATGGGAAACATCAATGAGGCAATGAACGATGTCAATACCATCCGCGGGCGTGCCATTACGGGAGGCGAATACGATGCAAGCGAGTTCAATGCAACCACGGCATCGGAACTGGTCGACAAGGAACGCCAGCTGGAACTTGCATATCAGGCAGAACGCAGCTATGACGTGTTCCGCAACGGTGATTCGCTGGTTAGAAGGTATCCGGGTCCGCACAATGCGACGGAAGACATCCCGGCTACGGACTATCGCGTGGTTTACTTCATCCCGCAATCAGCTATCGATGCCTATCCAAGCGGCTCTACACTGACTCAGAATCCGACAAGCAACTGATGGCATGAACGATGACACGGCAACGAATGCACTGATTTTTGCCTGCAAAACATTCCGACACAGCGGATAAGGCTGTATTGAAAGGAATGTTTCTACGCAAAGTCATGAGATCAAAGGACGGTCTGCATCCGAAAGCAGACGCTTCCCCGCGATTTCATGACTTTGCCTCTTTATGGCTAAAAGCCGGAGAGTTCCGGAAAATCTGCATCTCCAGTCTGAAGACTTTATTGGAAAATTTAAACGACAGGCTCTAATATCAACACCATCCAGATTGGCAACCGTTGGCATAAATGTTTTATCTCTATTTATGCCGATAACAGGATAGTTACGACCGGCCGTATTCCTTTCGTCACACCACTCGATATAGTCCCCGATCCGGCCCCATTTTACACTGCCACTTCCCATATCACACCTCCTCTTTTCCATGCTGTTCCATAAAGAATCGTTTCTGCTGTTCGATTTCTCGGCGCAGTTCCTCTTCGGTAGGCATATATGTCATATACTTAGCGGCAAAAATCTGATCGCTATCGTGTAACACTGAATATTTTGCTATGGTGTTGTCCGTATCTGTACAAAGTAACACGCCGATGGTCGGATTGTCATCTTCTCCCTTAACCAAATCATCGTACATACGGATGTACATATCCAACTGTCCGATGTCCTGATGAGTCAGCTTATGGGTTTTCAGTTCAAAGATAACGAACCGCTTCATCTTGTAATTATAGAATACAAGGTCGATATAGAAATCAGCCGTATCGGTCACAATGTGTTGCTGCCTTTCTACGAAAGCAAATCCACGACCGAGTTCCATGATGAACTTCTCAAGGTTGTCAATTAGTGCCTGCTCCAATTCTGATTCTGAATAATTAGTATCCCGATGGAATCCCATAAATTCGGCCACCATCGGATTCTTTATATATTCCAACGGATCTGTTTGACCGACATAAGGTACGGGCAGAGTTGAACTCTCTCTTTGAGCCGCAAGCCGTCGTTCATAATATTGGGTGGAGATATTCCTGTCAAGATCATCCACGCTCCACATATCTTCAGCAGCTGTCTTCAGATACCATTCCCTTGCTTGCGTATTGCTGACGGAAAGAAGCCTGCGGACATGTGACCAGGTAAGATTTTGCACACGCGTGTGCAAAATCTCTACATCCTTGAATTCCAAATAGAATTTTCGGTAATATGCCAAATTGCGCCTACCATAACCGGTCCCGTATTCAGCAGCAAGTCTGACCGCAAGAGCCGGGATAAGTTTTTGTCCGTATGTCGCCCTGCTTGCTCCATGTTGCTCCTCTTCCACGATACGCCGTCCGATGTTCCAATAAGTCATAATGGCTATTTGGCCAGTCGCGGCATAGGCTTGTTTTCGTCCTTGCTCTATGATGGTTCTAATATCGGAAACAAAATTCTCGGTTATTACATTGGTCTGCAGTTTATTCTTTTCCATATCCCAAAATTTTGAAGGCGTTTACGAGTTCGGTTTCATTTGCATCCCATCTTTTCTTCAGCTCGTCAAACTTACGACTCATCTCGGTGAGGGCCGATTTATAATCAATTTCCGTATCGCGGTCGATAAACTCAATATATCTGGAGGGTACAAGCGAATATCCTTTTTTCTGAATCTCGCCACGGTGTGCAGCATAATATAATTCCGGTTCGGCATACTCGGCGAAATTCTCGGTCTGCCAACCAAAATAGATTTGGCAAACTCGCTCTATTTGATTTTCCGATAGCCGAACATATTTCTTTTCATAGATGTTTTCACTCCAAGTACGGAGATCGATGAACAGGATTTCACCCGTGCGGTTACGCAGTTGTCTGCCGTGCCACGGACCTCCTTTCTTGTTATTGTTCAAGATCCATAGTGTAACGGATATATCAGTAGAATAGAACATGTTGCGTGGCAGGACGATGATGGCCTCGATTTTGTCGTTTTCAATCAACTGTTTGCGTATTTCAAGCGTGTCGCTGTCGTCCAATGCTCCATTGGCAAGTAGGAATCCTGCAATTCCGTGATTGACATCCAGTTTGTTCAGGATATGAAGGATCCATGCGTAGTTGGCATTGCTGGTCGGTGGAACTCCATAACCTTTCCATCGGGGATCCGTCTCAAATTCTCCATACTCGGCATATTTCTTCAAATTGAATGGCGGATTTGCCATGATATAGTCGAACTTGAGGTCTTTATGCTGGTCGTCGGAGAAAGTGGGTACAGCTTTGTCTCCCAAATGGTAGGATATACCGCGGATAGCAAGATTCATCTTTGCCAGACGATAGGTCGCCGGTTCGGATTCCTGTCCATACACGTTGACCGCTTTGGTGTTGCCGCCATGTGCTTCAATAAACGTGGTTGCCTGCACGAACATACCGCCTGACCCGCAGCACGGGTCATAGACCGTACCGTCGAACGGCTCGATGAGTGAGGCAATAAGCTCCACGATAGAATGCGGCGTGTAGAACTCACCTTCCTCCTTGTCGGCATTGATTGAGAAAGCCTGCAAGAAATATTCATATACACGCCCTATGAGGTCGTGATCGGTGAACTTTTTGGGATCTATCTTGTTAATCTCGTCCACCACACTTTTCAAGACACCCGGTTCAAGGGCCATTTTCGTGAAAATCTGCTGTGGAAGGGCGTTCTTCAGTTTGGGCTCATTGTCGTCCAGCGTCTTTATGGCTGTATCGAAAGCAATGGCCATTCCGGTAGGTGCCGTAAGAATCAGCTTGTCCCAAAATGTTTCGTCGGTCAGGAAAAACACTCCGTCCTGCATATACTGATTGGGACGGGACAGCTGCATTTCAACAAAAGCCTCGTCGTGAATGCCTTGAACCTCTATAATCTCATGCCTGATTTTATCCTTTTGCTGCTTGAAGCGTTCCCCGATGAATTTCAAAAACACAAGAGTCAGCAACAAATCGCGCTTGTCGGTCATAGCAGCACGCCCTCTCAAACTGTTGCGACAGTTGAAAAGTATGGTTTCTAAGGACTCCTCCTTTGTTATTTTTGTTTGTTTCTTGGCCATCGTATTTACTCTATTAGTTTGGTGTTTAACCTAAAAGCATTTGCATCAATCTCCATTTGGAAAATCTTAATGTCGGGATTCAGCTTTCGGGCAACACGGATTATTTTTGATTTTTCTTCGACATCCATATTGACCCCCAGATAAACGGATTCGAAACACTCTCCTCCAATTTCTGGGAATGCCCTCATTTCTTTCCAGTCAATCGAGCCTTTATCATCATTTTGCCACGGCAGCAACTTCATATATGCCGGCCATGGCTCTAATATAAATAAACGCACTTCTTATTCATGCTCCCAAGCTTTTGCTTTGGTGGATATTTGATAATGAAAAAAGTCTTTTACATCCCTAAAATAATCGGGCTTCTCTACAATGTCTTTATATTGTACCTCCACTTCCGAGCAGCCGATCATGACATTGCCATACATACGAGAAAGACACTTTCTGACTTTTTCCATATCCAGACCGATGCAGATGCCTTTATGCTTGCTATAATAGCTCCACATCAAAATTGAATCATATATCTTAGAAAGACTGCATATCCATACCTCTTCTCTGGTTCTACGAAATGGATCCCTTCTCAATTCTTCAATTATTTCCGGAGTCCATCCTCCACATACTTCTTTTGGAACATTGGAGAAATCAATTAACGAGGGATGGCAATCAAACGGGTCATTTAATTGCGTAGCGTTAGTGAATTGAAGATTGCCATAATGCAACATCATCACCCCACCGTTAAAATCCAAGTACTTGTACAGTTTTGCTTCTCCCATAAATTTATTCATTCGGTTCTCAGCAAGTCATCCACAGACACATTCAGAACTTTTGCTATTTGGATCAGCATCTCCACATTGGGCTGCGTTGTGTTTGTAACCCATTTAGAAATTATGGCAGGATCCTTATCCAATTGTTCCGAGAGCCATTTATTGCTCTTGTTTTTCTCTGCGAGAACGACTTTGATACGATTCAGTAATTTGCGCTCCATATTATATCTCCATTACGTGGTTACAAAGATAGGTATATTTAGAGAATATAATTGACCAGTAAGGTTAAATGTTGCAATTCGCCACAAAAAAGTGAGCAAAACATCAATTGTAGTTGCATATGCTTTCTTTATTGGCAGTTTTGTGCCAGGTCTATTTGGTAAACCAATTACTTTTTGTGGGAACTTTGCGGTATCAAATTATAAAGATTATTGAATATATAATTTGATAATCAAAAAGATATATGATGCTATTTGGTTCAAGCGTGGAACTGCGTGCTATCTCCACGTTCTTGAAGGTCCTGAGAAAACCCGATGCACATTGGCAAATAGACAGCAGACCCACGCTATACAGCATGGGAAACGCCAACGTCCATCCTTGTACATCATAAAAATTACCAGGTTTTCAAGAACAAGAATGAAGCATGACGCTTCTCACAAATATTTTTCCCACAAAATAGCAAGCCGCAGACGCTTCCGCCTGCTTACTGGCTCAAAAGCAAACAATAGTTATGAATTAATCAAATACTGATCGCTTTTTATGTGCAGATAATTCCCCTCCACAAATTCCCTGATTGACATTCCGAAAGCACAACAGCACAAATGCCTGACAAATTCATACAAAACCGCCTCTACCGCTAACCGCACATCCGAACAAATCTCCTCTTTCAGAAGCCATTCCTTAACGGATGCAAACGGCAACCCCGCTCAGAACACCCTGAAACAGGGGAGCGGAAACGAAAATCCCGCCAAAAACAGGCGGTCATCTTGCCCAAAATGTCCCGTCATTTCATGGGAAACACCCCGTTAGCTTCAGCAAAATGTCCCGTCATCTTTCCACGAAGGCCGAAAACAAAGTTTTGGAACGCCTCAAACGGCTTTTCCGCTTCCCGAAACGTTTCAAATCCGGACATCCGCAAAGTGTCACAACGGAACGATTCTGACTGATCAGCTAAACATTTTGCCACAGATTGGCGGAACCAGAAACAAAACAAAAGCATCTTGGCATAAGAACAAACTTTTCGGATTACACAAGGTCCTTTTCCGTCCGATTTTCAATGCCGTACCCTAAACCTCACCCGAGAAAGACAAGCCTCACGCATCCCGATTGACACTCTGACAAAATGAAAGCGGCCCTTTTTCTGACATTTTTACAGGATATATCCCAACCGTCATGCCATTTAGTCACACAAAGGGCGTTTTATCCCCATGGCAAATTATTTGATGAAGAATCTGTACAGAACAGGATAACAAAAAAAGAAAGGAGATTACTTATGAACTTTAACAACTTTACAATCAAATCGCAGGAGGCTGTGCAGGAAGCGGTCAATCTGGTTCAGAGCCGCGGACAGCAGGCCATCGAGCCTGAGCATTTGATGGCAGGGGTGCTGAAAGTGGGAGAAAATGTAACGAACTTCATTTTCCAGAAGCTCGGCATCAACGGCCAGCAGATTGAAACCGTGCTCGACAGGCAGATAGCTTCCTTGCCGAAGGTGTCGGGAGGAGAACCCTACCTGAGCCGCGACGCCAACGAAGTGCTGCAAAAGGCAGTCGACTACTCCAAGCAGATGGGCGACGAATATGTGTCGCTGGAAGCACTGCTGCTTGCATTGCTGAATGTGAAAAGCACGGTTGCTACCATACTGAAAGATGCGGGGCTTACCGATAAGGAGCTTCGCGCAGCCATTCAGGAACTCCGCCAGGGACAGAACGTAACCTCACAGTCGAGCGAGGATACGTATCAGTCGCTCAACAAATACGCCGTCAACCTGATTGAGGCAGCGCGCAACGGAAAGCTCGATCCGGTTATCGGACGTGACGAAGAAATCCGCCGTGTGCTCCAGATCCTGAGCCGGCGAACCAAAAACAACCCGATTCTGATCGGAGAGCCGGGTACGGGTAAAACAGCCATTGTGGAAGGACTTGCCCAGCGTATCCTGCGGGGGGATGTGCCCGAGAACCTGAAAAACAAGCAGCTTTACTCGCTGGATATGGGCGCGCTGATTGCGGGAGCCAAGTATAAGGGCGAATTTGAAGAACGTCTGAAATCGGTCATCAACGAAGTGAAGAAGTCGGAAGGAAACATCATCCTGTTTATCGACGAAATCCATACTTTGGTCGGAGCAGGCAAGGGAGAAGGCGCAATGGATGCGGCCAACATTCTGAAACCGGCTTTGGCCCGCGGCGAACTGAGAAGCATCGGAGCCACTACGCTCGACGAATACCAGAAGTATTTCGAGAAAGACAAGGCGCTCGAACGCCGTTTCCAGACGGTTATGGTAGACGAACCGGACACGGCAAGCTCCATCTCTATCCTGCGCGGACTGAAGGAACGCTACGAGAACCACCATCAGGTGCGCATCAAGGACGAAGCCATCATCGCCGCCGTAGAGCTGAGCAACCGTTACATCACCGACCGTTTTCTGCCGGACAAGGCCATCGACCTGATGGACGAAGCGGCAGCAAAGCTCCGTATGGAACGCGACTCGCTTCCGGAGGAACTGGACGAAATCGAGCGCAGGCTGAAACAGCTGGAAATTGAACGCGAAGCCATCAAGCGGGAAAAGGATGAAGCCAAACTTGCTCAGCTGAACAAGGAGATTGCCGAACTGAAAGAGCAGGAAACTTCGTACAAAGCCAAATGGCAGAGCGAAAAGGAACTGGTGAACAGAATTCAGCAGAACAAGAAGGAAATAGAGCAACTGAAGTTTGAAGCCGACCGCGCGGAACGTGAAGGCGACTACGGGAAAGTGGCCGAAATCCGTTACGGAAAACTGCAGGCGCTGGAAAACGAAATCAAGAGCATACAGGAAGACCTGAAAAAGAAGCAGGGCGACAATGCGATGATCAAGGAAGAGGTAACAGCCGAAGACATAGCCGATGTTGTATCGCGCTGGACGGGCATACCGGTGAGCAAGATGCTTCAGAGCGAACGCGACAAGCTGCTGCATCTGGAAGACGAGCTTCACAAGCGTGTCATCGGACAGGACGAGGCCATCGAAGCCGTGGCAGACGCAGTGCGCCGCAGCCGTGCGGGACTTCAAGACCCGAAACGTCCGATCGGTTCGTTTATCTTCCTCGGAACCACGGGTGTGGGTAAGACGGAGCTGGCAAAGGCCCTGGCCGAGTACCTGTTTGATGACGAATCGCTGATGACGCGTATCGACATGAGCGAGTATCAGGAAAAACATACCGTTTCCCGTCTGATCGGTGCGCCTCCGGGATACGTAGGATACGATGAAGGCGGCCAGCTGACAGAAGCCGTACGGCGCAAACCCTACTCGGTCGTACTGTTCGATGAAATCGAAAAGGCTCATCCGGATGTGTTCAACATCCTGCTTCAGGTGCTGGACGACGGACGTCTGACCGACAACAAGGGACGGACGGTGAACTTCAAGAACACCATCATTATCATGACTTCCAACTTAGGAAGCTCATACATCCAGAGTCAGTTTGAGAAGATCAACGACAAGAACCACGATGAGGTTGTGGAGGAAACCAAGAAAGAGGTGATGGAAATGCTGAAGAAAACGATCCGGCCGGAGTTTCTGAACCGTATTGATGAGATTATCATGTTCCAGCCGCTGGACAAGGAACAGATAAAACAGATTGTACGCCTCCAGATCAACGGCATACAAAAGATGCTTGCCGACAACGGCGTAACCCTGCAGATAGCCGACGAAGCCGTAGAGTTTCTGGCTACAGCCGGATTTGATCCGGAATTCGGAGCGCGTCCGGTAAAGCGTGCCATCCAGCGTTACTTGCTGAACGACTTGTCGAAGAAGTTGCTGGCACAGGAAGTCGACCGTTCGCAACCGATTGTGGTTGAACGGAGTGCTGACGGACTGAGGTTCCGGAACTGATTCTCTTTTATCATAAAGCCACGGAGTGTCCCGCAGAGTGAAATCATTTCTCTGAGATGCTCTGTGGCTTTTGTATTGTATCAGGGTAAGGAATGGTCAGCTGAAGCAGCTCCTCCATAGAACCGTTAAACACGTTCAGGTCTACTTTTTCACGGATTCCCGGAAGCTTTCCCATATCCGTATGCTGCCAGAAACGCCACGGACCGTCATATTCTACCGAATCCACATAATAATGGGCAATCCAGTAAGGATAAGAATTGAACAGCGAATCGCTGAGATAACGGGTCTTGAACTTATAGGAAGTATAGAGAATCGGCTTCACCTTATAGTACTGCTCAATGCGGCGGAGCCAGATGGAAAGATCGGTCCGAAGCTTTCTCTCGTCTTCTCCCCTCACCTCGATATCAAGCACCGGAGGCAAATCGCCCGGTTCAAGCTTGACCGAACGGATAAAGAAGTCAGCCTGGCGCAAGGCATCTGTCTTGGGATTGTAAAAATGATAGGCTCCGCGAACAAAGCCGTGCCTGCGGGCTTCATCAAAATTACGCACAAAAGCCGTATCGCTGAAGTCGCCTCCCTCAGAAGCTTTCATAAAGACAAAACGGACAGGAAAAGGGGCCTTCTGAAGTTTCTGCAATTCACCCCAATCGATTTGCCCCTGATGATGGGAAATGTCAAAGCCGTGTATGCTGAAACCGTAAGGAAGACAAACGCCGTAGGCCTTCATGCCATAGCAAGGCTTCCAGCGGTATGAATAAGGCTCAATGAAAAAGTAATAGAAACCGATAAGAATCAAAGCGGCAACCCCACCCATTGCAAGGCAGTAAGTCCACCGAGGCAGACTCCAGCTGCGCTCTTTTTTCTTCTTCCTGCGGGGACGGGCTTTCCCCTTCGGAGAAGACAGACGTCCGGAAGAAGACGACTTCTTCACGTTCCTCTTTCGCGAAGCCTTTCCTTGAGGCCGGCTGGCCACCGTTATGGGCGGTTGTTTAATCATAGTTCGTCAAGTTTAAATGCCGAAAGAACCGTTTCGGAAATATACGAAACTGCCTCCGCCGCAAACAATAATTACGTCGGGCCGCAAAGCACAACCCGACGTAATCAACCATATTATCAAAAACAGCAAAAATCATCAAGCCTGTTCCAACTGCAATGTCTTGGTCGGCTCGTCACATACTTCAGTAGGACCGAAGTACTGGATCGGACCCGGGTAAACGTAAGCCGTTTCTTTTGCCCACGTATCGCGTGCAGCAGCGAAAGCCTTGAACGGAGCACCGTCCAGTCTTACCAGCGCTTTCTGAATAACCGGCTTCATTTCACCGTGACGGCGTTCCATGTTCATCATCATCGTGATAGGCACACCGCCGGCAATCCATTCTTCTGCAGGAGCGGTCAGATTGCGTACTGACGACATATAGCCTGTCTTGCCGTTTGCAATCAGCTCAGATGCAGTGTAACCCAGAGCATAGCAGTAGTCGGCGTCAAAGTTAGACGGAGCGGCGCAACGTCCTTCATAGCCGAAGAAGTGGTGCTGTGCCGAGAACTTGCCAACATATTTGCCTTCGGCCTTCCATGCAGCAAGCTTCTTGCCTACCATTTCAGACAACAGTTTTTCTGTTTCAATAAGCGAAACCTGAACGTTTCCGTGCGGGTCGCGGTCAAGCGTCAGCTGGCGAGCCACTCCTTCCGGAAGCGAAGCGTAAACAGCGGCATTGTCTGCAGACAATTTGCTGATAATGTATTCACGCTGCTTGTTCGGTTCGATTGCGGCATATTCATCTGCATGGACAGCCAGAAAATCATTCAGTTCGGCAATCAGCTTCTTCATGGCCGGGATGAATTCAATCAGACCTTCCGGAATCAGCACAGTACCGAAATTGTTTCCTGCTGCGGCACGGGCAGCAACAGCATCAGTGATATAAGTAACGATATCGTCCAGCGACATGTTCTTGGCCTCAACTTCTTCAGAAATCAGACAGATGTTCGGCTGGGTCTGCAACGCACATTCCAGTGCGATATGAGAAGCAGAGCGTCCCATCAGCTTGATGAAGTGCCAGTATTTACGTGCAGAGTTACAGTCGCGCTCAATGTTTCCGATAACCTCTGCATAAGTTTTGCAGGCTGTATCAAAGCCGAAAGAAGTTTCAATCATTTCATTTTTCAGGTCACCGTCAATAGTCTTCGGACATCCGATAACCTGGATGCCGTAGTTCTTGGCCGCATAATATTCAGCCAGAACACAAGCGTTGGTATTTGAGTCATCGCCGCCGATAATGACAAGTGCCTTGATGCCCAGCTCCTTCAATATTTCATAGCCTTTTTCAAACTGATCTTCCTTTTCCAGTTTGGTACGTCCTGAACCGATAATATCAAATCCGCCCGTATTGCGGTATTCATCAATGATATCAGCAGTCAGCTCCATATATTTGTGATCAACCAAACCGCCAGGTCCCATCAGGAAACCGTACAGCTTGTTTGCCGGATTCAGCCGTTTGATTCCGTCAAACAGTCCGGAAATCACATTGTGTCCGCCGGGAGCCTGTCCGCCGGAGAGAATAACGCCCACATTCATCGGAGCATATTCTTTGTTTTCCCCTTCAACAAATCTGATCAACGGCATGCCGTAAGTGTTCGGAAACAGTTTCTTGATTTCTTCCTCATCAGCTACAGAATGAGTAGGTTCGCCTTCCTGAACCTTAACAGCACCTCTCAATGCTTTCGGCAATTTAGGCTGATAAGCAGCTCTTGCAATTTGTAATGCGCTTTTTGTCATAATTGTATCTATTATTTATAAAGGTGTATAGAACTAAAATTCATCCCTGCAAATTTCGTATTTTTTTTGGATATATGAAAGAAACCCGGCCATTTTAGGCCTCACCGGCTGTATTTTCTCCCTCAAGCTTCGCTTTGATTCTTTCTATCAGATGCATCCCTCCCAGCAGCTTAGCGTTTTCATGCGTAATGAACGCCTGCTGGAACAGACGGTCGAGCGTATCTTTCAAATTGGGAATAAATGTCGCCTTATCTAACTGCAACGACTTTGGAAGGGTGGCATTGTCAAACCATGCCTTCAAGTCCTCCACTTCCTTTTTTGTATAAACCTCATCTATTTTCTTCATGTCACTATACATTAGAATGGATAACCAACCGCAAAATGGAACGTAAAGTCCCGCTTGAAATCGGGAGAAACAATCGGATAACGGTCTTTTCCGGTATACATCGGATTGACCGCCTTCATGCCGCCGTCAAAACGGAGAATCAGAAAATCCAGGTCAAAGCGGATGCCTAAACCGTATGCCACAGCCAACTGCTTGTAAAAGCGGTCGAACTTGAACTGTCCTTCGGGCTGCATATCTCTGCTCCGGATGGTCCAAACATTTCCGGCATCGATGAACGCTGCGCCGTTCAGCTTCCAAAACAAATGGGTGCGATATTCCAGATTCAAGTCAAGCTTGATATCCCCCGTATGATTTACATAATCAAGGCTGTTCGCATCTCCTCTATACCCGCCAGGCCCCAGCGAACGCACGCTCCATCCGCGCACGCTGTTGGCTCCCCCGGAAAAATACAGCTTTTCAAACGGAAGACTCTTCGAATTGCCATAAGGAACAGCCACTCCCACCCCCACATGGAACACCAGCGAATTCCGATAGTCAATCATAAAATTCTTCGCGTAATCGATGTCCATCTTCACGTATTGGGCAAAGTCAATGTTCCCCATCTGGAAAGCCTCCCCGTTTTTCGGATGACGGTTCACTATTTTGGAAAAAGCATAAAGCAGGTTTCCCGACTCTTCTATGTTGAAACGGATAGAATACGAATTGCGCTGCGCCGTTTTCATCGAAGCGGCTCCCGAACTGTTATAGGTATAAGTATACCCCATCCGCACAATGAAAAGATCCTCATAGCTGTAACGCAGCAGCGGATTCCGCTGGTCCATCTCATCAAGATAGCTTCTAAAGGTTTCCGAACGGTAGGGCATATAGATATAATTGAGGTCGAACACGTCAAAACGATGGCTTGCCCTCCGCTTCGACCATTTGTAGCTCCATGCCGCTGAAGCAACCGTACGCTCAAACTCAGGGCGGATCTGCCAGTTGTATTTCACCGTAACTTCAGACGTCGCACGGATTCTCCGCTTGAAGTCCGATGAAAGAAAAGGAAACATGAACTCAGGGAAATTCAGTCCCGCCTCAACGGCATACTCCATATAGTTGCTGTTGGCATAGCCTTCCAGGCCGGTTATTGCCTCATACGCTCCACGGATCTTGATGGAGAAGGTTTCCGACCCTTTAAAAAGATTCCGGTGCATATAAGAAACCGAAGCAGCCGCTCCAAGATCACCGGCGGAGTTGGTTCCTTCGATTTCAAAAGCAACCGATTTGTTCTTATTCCTGCTCAGAGTGACAAACGCATCCAGACAGGCGGAATCAGACTTTACGTCTTCTTCAAACCGGATGTTCGAATATTTCAGAATGTTCAACCTCCCCAATGCATTGTAAGTAGACTGCACATTCCTCAACCGATACAGGTCACCTGTCTGCAGGCGGTTATAATCCGTAATGACACGTGGACGAAGATACAGCTTGTCCTTATAATAAAAGTTCACTCCGCCCGACCGGACAGAATCAAGTCCGGCAAGTCCCGTCGTGCTCAAATCCGAGAAATCGGAGTCAAAGATAAAATTGACATCACGGATATGATACTGCTTGTGAGGTGCCGGAGTGTCTTCTTTCTTTCTCCGGTAGGGAGCAAGCTTCAGCGTCAGCCCTACCTGTTTCGAATAAAGCGTAGTGTCAGCCTGATAGGTAATAAAGTCTTTGTTGAATCTGAAATATCCGCGGTTCTGCAAATATTGGGTAATACGCTGCCGCTCCTGATCGAGCACGTTCACGTCAAAGCGCATGCCCGGAGCAAGCATCCGATGAACAGAATCCGCTCTGAGGTACTCAGCGATGCGGTAGTCGTCAATATCATAAGCAACGCTTCCCACCGTATACGGTTCCCCTGCACGTATGACATAATGTACTTTCAGCCTGTTCCCCTTACGCACTTCAACAGCGCCAACCTGCGCGCCCATATACCCCATGTTGCGCACGGCCTGCTCCATCTGCTCGCGCGTTTCTTCAGTCAGTTCCGGATCATATATGCGCGGCGCATCACCCATCCGGTATAAAAGCCTGTTGATCCATTTGGTGGAATCTCTCCCCGCAGCGCTATAGATGTACATAGGAATCTTGACCAGGCTGAACCATTTGGCGTTGGAAGTCTGCCGCACATAAGCACGCATCTCCGACGGCTTGACCTCCTTGTTGTCTGATTCGATCTTCACCGCATCCAGCAGATAATGCCCCTCAGGGATGAATTTGCTGACAGAGCATGCGCTCAGACCCAGCAAAAGCATCAAAAAGATTGAACAATGGCGCAAGGCAAGCTTCATACAGATACGGTTTTACGGATTTACACGCAAAAGTAGAAAAAAAACCAATGCCATCGGTAATTTGACATGAAAATAAAAACAGCAAAGCATCTCAAGCACAAAGGACGAATGTTCCGTTAATTTATCCGAAATCAAAACAAAACCCGTCTGTTTTCACCAAACATATACAATATTCAAAAATATCTTCTTAGCTTTGCCGCAAATTTACTTTATCAGAAAACAATGCTGAGCAAAAATAAAATCAAATTTATCCGTTCGCTGGAACTTAAAAAATACAGAAAGGAAGAAAACGCGTTTCTGGCAGAAGGACATAAGCTGGTAGGCGATCTGCTGGGACACTTTCGGTGCCGGCTGATAGCGGGTACCCTGGAATGGCTCAAGAAGAATCCCGACCTCCGCGCACAAGAAATGATTGAGGTCACCCGGGAAGAACTTGCAAAAGCCAGCCTTCTCAAAACCCCACAGGATGTGCTGGCCGTTTTTGAAATCCCACAAGCAGAAACCGACGCTTCCGTCATCGAACATTCGCTTTGTCTGGCTTTGGACGACGTGCAGGACCCGGGAAATCTGGGCACCATCATCCGCATTGCAGACTGGTTCGGCATCGGCCATATATTCTGCTCACCCGGAACAGCAGACGTCTATAACCCAAAGACAGTGCAAGCCACCATGGGCGCACTGGCACGGGTCAAGCTCCACTACTGCGACCTGAAGGCACTGGCCGGCTCTCTGCCGGAAGGAACTCCGCTGTTCGGCACTTTTCTTGACGGAGAAAACATCTACGAAGCCCCATTGGACGGTCACGGACTGATCATCATGGGAAACGAAGGCAAGGGCATCAGCGCCGAAATCTCGCGACTGACAAACCGGCGGCTTCTTATTCCGAACTATCCGCAAGGGAACGCTACCAGCGAATCGCTCAATGTAGCCGTCGCCACAGCAATCGTATGTTCCGAATTCCGCCGCAGGATGTTATAAAACGGTCATCCGGGATACAGCCGGAAAGTCCATATCCACAACATTGAACGGAGAAAAATGATACGCATACAAGGAGTGGGAAGACCGGCACTCAGCCGAATCCCATTCCGACAAAAGACGTTTCCGGTAAGCATCGAAACTTTCGCCGGACAAAGGAGAAGTGCATTGAGGCGCCACTATAACAAAGCCGCCAATCCATTCTGTACGTTCCGTTTCACACGCCAGCGGCCGGACCGCACTCACAATGTGGGACACTTCGTCCACCTCCACCAAAGACAGGCCGCACACCTCGCTTCTGTCCCACACCCACAGACGATGAACAGCAAAACGTTTCATAAAGCCATCTGTCACCGCCGTGTCAAAGGTCTGGGAGCTTCTCTCTGCACAGAGTCGGCCACGAAACGCCGGCTCTTTTCCAGGACATTGGCCTGGTGTGTCCGAACCAGCCTGATGTCAGTCAGCAGCAGGTCGCCCCTTTCATCTTCCTTGCTGACATAATAGATGAAACCGCTCACATTTTTAAATTCAAAGGCTGAATCCGGGCGCAGATACAGACGCTGCACACCATTTCCGCTCACGACACGGGTCAGCCCCTGCACACTGTCGTTGTCGAAACTCACTTTCAGTCCCATCACAGCTTCTCCTCGCTGCCCGTTACGCGGGAAAAAAGAGAACTTCGCTTCAAGAGCAAGCATATCTTTCGGCTTGAACGAAGTGTCAGCCTTCAGGTCAAACAGCACCTTGTTGGTATAAGGAGATGGCGTAAGCCAGTATAAAGGACGGTCTTGCCAGATGTCCACCGTATCTCCCGACATGGAAACCGCGATTTCACCGTTCTGGCGCGAAGTTATGAGCTTCATCTGCTCGCCGTCTTCTTCCAGCCTTTTCTTCAGATTGTCGTAGATGACAGAAAGTTCCTTGCCGTTGCGTGAGTACCAGACCATCGACGAGTCAAATTCAGCCTCAGTCACATGATGCTTTTCAAACACATAAGCAAAATAAGCGTTCTTCTTATAATTGTCAGTATAGGGCAATTCAGAACTCATTGTCTTCGCTATCTGGTAATCATACAGCAGATTCTCCATTGCCGCAGGCTGAATGATGTCACCGGGTATTTTATTTCCGCATCCCGCCAGACAAAAGGCCATTGCCCCTCCACAGAACATTCTGAAAAACCGTCCAACCATAGCACTCTTATTTTACCTGTTTCTTTTCCGGCGAACTTTTAGTCATATCATTCAGATAGCGGCTGTAGAAAAGCAGCAAGGCGATAATGCCGCAACTGATGGAAGCGTCGGCAAAGTTAAATATCGGACTGAAAAATATGAAATGCTCCCCTCCTACAAACGGCATCCAGTCGGGCCAATAGGTGTCAATGATGGGGAAATAAAACATGTCAACCACTTTTCCGTGCAGCCAGTCGGCATAGCCCTGCCCCACCGGAACCCACGACGCTATCTGCGTATGTGTGCTGGCACTGAAAACTTCGCCATAGAAAACACAGTCAATGATGTTTCCCACCGCGCCGGCAAGTATCAGCGAAAGACAAACGATGTAACCGTTCTTCACTTTCTCCGACTGTCTGACGATACGGGCCAGATACCATGTGATGAGAATGACAGCGACAATGCGGAAAAGAGTCAGAAAGATTTTGGCAAATATCTCAAGTCCGAAAGCCATTCCGTTGTTTTCCGTGAAGTAGATGTAAAACCAGTCGGTTATACGAATGTGCTCGTGCAAGAACATATTCGTTTTCACGGCAATCTTGATCACCTGGTCTATAACCAGCACCGCCGCCACAATAAGAGCGGCCAATCGTCCTTGAGTCAGGAATTTCTTCATTTTCTATTTCTATCAGTCCAAGCAATAACGGAAATTGAGAATCGGAAATGGCTTTCATTGTCCGATACATTTCCGATTCCCAATCCTCCTGTTCAGTTTAACATTATTTCTTTCCGTTCTGTTTTGCCTCGATGCTCAAGGTGGCATGAGGAACAGCGCGAAGTCGTTCAGCCGGAATCAGCTTTCCCGTTTCGCGGCAAATGCCGTAGGTTTTGTTTTCGATACGCACCAGCGCCGCCTGCAGATTCTGTATAAACTTCAGCTGGCGTGCAGCCAAACGGGTTGTTTCTTCTTTCGACAACGTATTGGCACCTTCTTCCAGTACCTTATAGGTGGGGGAAGTATCGTCAGTGTCATTGCCGTCTGTATTCATAATACTGCTTTTCAGTTTCTCATAGTCGCGTTCAGCGAGCTGAAGTTTTTCCATGATAATGGCACGGAACTCCTCAAGTTCAGCGTCAGAATACCTCGTTTTTTCAGCCATAGTGTTCTAAGTTTTTAAGTTAATAATAGTATCCTTCCGGACTGCGCCGGAAGGATGGGTTCATATTACAGTTTGGTTACATTTACGCGCAAAGTGCAGTCGTCCAGTTCCAGTTCTGTGGCCTCAGACACCTCGTCCGCCAAAGTCAGCGAAGCAGCCAGCACTTGGTTGCAAATATAAGTATTATATTCATTTACCGCATCATCTGTCAGCGAATTTTTCGACAACACGACTTTTATCTTGTCGGTAATTTCAAAGCCGCTGCTCTTGCGGATATTCTGAATGCGGTTGACAAGCTCACGCGCGATACCTTCACGGCGCAGGCCTTCGGTCACGGTCACTTCCAGCGCGACGGTCAGCCGTCCTTCGTTGGCCACCAGCCAGCCGGGAATGTCTTCGCTGTAGATTTCCACATCCGAAACAGCCACCACGGCCTGAGTTCCGTCGATATCAAACGTATAGCTTCCGTTGCGTTCAAACTCGGCTATCGCTTCCTGCGACATGCCTGCCACTGCTGCGGCTACAGCCTTCATCTGCTTTCCGAACTTCGGGCCAAGCTTCTTGAAGTCGCACTTCACCTTCTTCACAAGCACTCCTTCCGCTCCGTCCACAAACTTCAGTTCCTTCACGTTCACTTCATTCAGGATCAGTTCCTTCACTGCTTCGATATGGCGTTTCTGCTCTTCATCCACCACCGGCACCATGATGCACTGCAGCGGCTGGCGCACCTTGATGTTCACCTTGCGGCGCAACGCCAGCACCATTGAAGTAACATCCTGCGCCATCTGCATGCGCGCTTCAAGCTCACGGTCGATCAAGCTTTCGTCGGCAACCGGGAACTTGGCCAGATGAACAGACACAACATTGTCGCGTCCGGTTACACCGACCAGATCCATATACAGGCGGTCGGCATAGAACGGAGCGATAGGAGCCATCAGCTTGGCAACCGTTTCAAGGCAGACATACAGCGTCTGGTAAGCAGACAGCTTGTCGGCCGACATGGCGCTGCCCCAGAAACGCTTGCGGTTCAGGCGCACGTACCAGTTGCTCAGATTGTCGTTCACGAAATCCGTAATCAGACGGCCGGCTTTGGTAGGCTCGTAATCGTTCAGGCAGTCGTCGACCTGCTTGATGAGCGAATTCAGCAGCGACAAGATCCAGCGGTCGATTTCCGGGCGTTCAGCCACGGGCACGTCTTTTTCTGCATATGTAAATCCGTCGACATTGGCATAGAGCGCAAAGAACGAATACGTATTATATAATGTACCGAAGAACTTGCGGCGCACTTCATCCACTCCGTCGGCGTCAAACTTCAGGTTGTCCCACGGAGCCGAGTTGGTAATCATATACCAGCGCAGAGGGTCGGAACCGAACTTCTCGATGGTACTGAACGGATCGACCGCATTGCCCAGACGCTTTGACATTTTGTTGCCGTTCTTGTCGAGCACCAGTCCGTTGGATACCACATTCTTGAACGCCACGCTGTCGAATACCATCGAAGCGATCGCATGCAGCGTAAAGAACCATCCGCGCGTCTGGTCCACGCCTTCCGCAATGAAGTCGGCAGGATAATAGCTGCGCGAGTCAACCAGCTCCTTATTCTCGAACGGATAGTGAAGCTGCGCATACGGCATGGAGCCCGAATCAAACCACACGTCAATCAGGTCAGCCTCGCGCTTCATCGGCTTGCCGCTCGCCGAAACAAGAATGATTTCATCCACATACGGACGATGCAGGTCAATCCTGTCATAGTTTTCCTTGGCATAATCTCCGGGGACAAATCCAAGCTTCTTGTAAGGGTTCTCCTTCATGAAACCTGCCGCCACCGACTTTTCTATTTCATTATACAGTTCCTCGACCGAACCGATACATATTTCCTCGCCATCCTCGCTGCGCCAGACGGGAAGAGGAGTTCCCCAGTAGCGCGAACGGCTCAGGTTCCAGTCGTTCAGGTTTTCAAGCCACTTTCCGAAGCGTCCTGTTCCGGTAGATTCCGGCTTCCAGTTGATGGTTTTGTTCAGTTCGATCATCCGTTCCTTGCAGGCAGTCGAACGGATAAACCAGCTGTCGAGCGGATAGTAGAGCACCGGCTTGTCCGTGCGCCAGCAATGCGGATAATTGTGCACATGCTTTTCTATCTTGAACGCCTGGCTGTCCTGCTTCATCTGCATACAGATAAAGAAGTCGAGTGACTCTGCTGCCTGAGCCGCCTTCTCGTCATATTTCCCGTCAACCGTAAATTGGGGGTCATACGCATTCTTCACCCAGCGGCCCTGATATTCCTTATATTTGTCAACATTCACACATTCGTCCACAAACTTCCCGTCAAGTTCGTCCAGCAAATAGAACTTGCCGGTCAGATCGACCATCGGACGGGTTTCGCCCTTCTTGTTGATCATGAACAGCGAAGGGATGCCTGCCGCCTTCGCAACGAAAGCGTCGTCCGCACCGAATGTCGGAGCGATGTGAACGATACCCGTACCGTCTTCGGTTGTGACGTAATCGCCGGGAATCACGCGGAACGCTTTTGAGGCTGCGTCGTGCCAGTTGCCGTTTTCGTCAAGCTCCACCGGCTTCACCCACGGAAGCAGCTGTTCGTATTCCATTCCAACCAGATCCGGCCCCTTGTATTCGCCTACCACCTTAAACGGAATCAGCTTGTCGCCCGGCTTGTAGTCCTCGAGAGCCATGCCTTCGGCCTTCTTGTTGAAATGCGTATAGAGCAGATCCTTGGCCAGCACCACGGTCATCTTTTCGCCGGTATAGCCGTTGTAGGTCTGCACGGCCACGTAGTCGATTTTCGGACCTACGCACAGAGCCGTATTCGAAGGCAATGTCCACGGCGTGGTTGTCCACGCGATAAAGTAAGGCGTCCCCCACTCCGCCATTTCCGGCTTCGGGTTCTTCATTCTGAACTGAGCCACCACGGTCAGGTCCTTCACGTCGCGGTAACAGCCCGGCTGGTTCAGTTCGTGCGAGCTGAGCCCCGTTCCCGCTGCCGGCGAATAAGGCTGGATGGTATATCCTTTATACAGCAGCCCTTTCTTGTAAAGCTGCTGCAACAGCCACCAGAGGGTTTCGATGTAGCGGTTGTCATACGTGATGTACGGATTGTCGAGGTCCACCCAGTAGCCCATCTTATGAGTCAGGTCGGTCCATTCCTTCGTAAACTTCATCACATCCGTACGGCAATGCCTGTTATAGTCGGCCACAGAAATCGTCTTGCCGATGTCCTCTTTCGTAATGCCGAGCGCCTTTTCAACGCCCAGTTCCACCGGAAGCCCGTGCGTATCCCATCCTGCCTTGCGCTTCACCTGAAACCCTTTCATGGTCTTGTAGCGGCAGAACGTATCCTTGATTGTGCGCGCCATCACGTGATGGATGCCCGGCATACCGTTTGCCGAAGGAGGCCCTTCATAAAACACGAACGAAGGACACCCTTCGCGTTCCGTCATACTTTTCGAGAACACATCGTTTTCATCCCATTTCTTCAGCACTTCCTTGTTCACGTCCGAAAGGCTGAGCTGGGAATATTCAGTAAATTTCTTGCTCATATAATCAGTTTTATTCGTATCCAAAACAATATCAGGATATATCTTTCCCAATTTAGGCTGCAAATTTATATGAAAAAAAAGTTATATGAAAGAGATTGTAAATGAAATCTTCCGTTTTTGCGGACAAAGGAAAGCCGCCGGACGCAAACGGAAAAACGGCGGAAGAACGTCCGCCGTCACACCCGCCCCGGCCCGCTCCTTCAGCAGACTCCACCCCCGGAAAAGATGACGGCTTATCTTGATGAAGATAACGGCTCATTTTAAGTGAAAGACCGCGGTCTTTTGATCAAGATGACGGGTCATTTTTTACGGTCTGATTGTTCCCTGAAAACCAGGAAGTTTGTATCTTTGACTCCGCCAACATAAAAAAGAGAATCATGAACAGCCTTTTTCCTGAATTATTCGATGAAACCGCAGGCACGGAAAGCGGCACACCGCCCGAACTTCATACCGGACACGACCTGTCAGACCTGTTCGAGCGTCTGTCCCAGTCCGACTTCAGAAGCAGGTTCATGCTGAAGTCGGCAGACAAAGAGTACATCAGCAGAAAGGGAATGGACACCATCCGCCGCCATGCCGAGGACTTTGTAAGAAAACGGCTCGCCCCGGCCTTCATACCGAACGACGGAAAGCAGACGCCGATGCGAGGGCATCCCGTATTCATCGCCCAACACGCCACGGGGTGCTGCTGCAGAGGCTGCTTCGCCAAATGGCATCACATTCCGGCGGGCAGGGAACTCACCCCCGACGAACAGCGGTATGCAGTGGAAGTGCTCATGGAATGGATACGCAGGCAGCTCGACGGAAAAGCCGGCAGGCGGAAATGAAGGTACCGCTTCCGCTCTGCCGGCTCTTTTCCCGGCCGGCCTGCTTACTTTCTTGTTTCTATCACGCAGTTGGCCGGAGCCTTGATATTCTCGTCGAGCGTGACCGAACCGATAGAGTCTGCCACAATGCGCCCCGAAGTCGGGTTTTTAATGTTTGTAATAGCACCGCGGATATCAGCGTTCAGCGTCGAATATTCGAAAGCGCGGTCGCATGCAGGATCGAAGGTACAGTTCTCCAGAATCAGATCGTGCGCATAGCACAAAGGCTGCTCTCCCGAGATATGGCAGTTCACCAGCCGGAGATTCCTTGAATGCCAGCCCAGGTACTCGCCGTCGAGTTCCGAATCATAGATGGTTACGTTTTCCACTTCCCAGAACGCATCCTTCGTGGTGATCTTTGCGTTATGAATTTCCACATTCTTCACATACTGGAAAACATACTTGCTGTCGCTTTCCAGGCCGTCTACATAAATGTCGCTGCTGAACATAAACGGATAAGTGCCGTCATGAAGCTTCAGATTTTTCACGCGGATACGGCTGCAACGCCAGAACACTTCGTCGGCATCATTCATCACGACATTCTCTATGTTGATGTCGTTCATTTCGCGAAACATTTTGGGTGCGTCAACCACCGTATCCTTCATAGTCAAATGGTCGGAATACCACAAAGCCGAACGTCCTCCTACGGCAAAATAGCAATTGTCGATAGTAAATCCGCGTACATGCCAAAACGGATAGTTCCCTTCAAAACGGCAGTTGGTTGCCACGATATTGCTGCATTCCTTGATGGCCGATTCACCGGCAAGTATGGTTACATTATCCAGATGCAGATTGTGCGAAGCGAACAGCGGGCGTTCGCCTCCGAATTCTTTGTCTTTAATGAGTTGCATAGTCATTCCCTATTGATAATTAAAAAAAGAGATAATACGTCTATTTTTATCTACGTGACAAAATTACAACGTTTCTTCCAATTCAAATGTAAACAAATTACAGAAGATGTTACCTCGATTACGGAACGGCCGCACAACATCTCTCTGCTCTTGCACAGCCGGAATATTTTGAGTAACTTGCGGAAGTTTTCACAAGCAAAACCATTCATCACCATGATTAAAGAAAAAGTTTCACTGAGCCAGACCGTCAGACTCATCACCTGGATTGTCATCCCGATCATCGTCATTTTCGGCCTGCTGATTCCCATCCGCGATTTCATGCACGCCACGAATCCTACCGCACAGACGCTCTGCGGCTTCGTCATCCTCATCGTGCTCCTGTCGCTGTGCTCCATCATGCTGTATGCGCCGAAAGAAATCACGCTCGACGACTCGGCCCTCACACTTGCAAGAGGAAAAGGGAAGCTGCGCATCAAGCTGGCAGACATCGAGGAAGTGCAGAGATACGACCCGCGCAGCACGGGCAATATCCGCATATTCGGCATCGGCGGGATATACGGCTATGTGGGACGCTATTACAACCGCGACATCGGCTACTACACATCGTATGTAGGCGACTACTCCCAGGCCTTTTTCATCCGCACCGGAAAAGGAAAGAAATACCTCCTGAGCTGCAACAATGCAGACCGTGTTGCAGAAGAGATAAAAAGGAGGCTGGCAAAGCGATGAACGTCCGCCGGCATCCTGCGCCAACGAATGCGGACACAAACAAAAAAGGAGGCGCACCGGCCTCCTTTCTTATGTACACCCTCAGGGATTCGAACCCTGGACCCACTGATTAAGAGTCAGTTGCTCTACCAACTGAGCTAAGAGTGCATTGAGAGGTTCCTGGCGGATTCGAACCGCCGTGCACGGTTTTGCAGACCGCTGACTAAGCCACTCATCCAAGGAACCGGACTATGTTTCACTTCGCCATTTGAGAGAGGTTCCTGGCGGATTCGAACCGCCGTGCACGGTTTTGCAGACCGCTGACTAAGCCACTCATCCAAGGAACCGGATATTCTCGCATATCGTTTTTCTCAAACGCGTTGCAAAGGTACAACTATTTTTTAATTCCGCAATACTTCATGAAAGTTTTTCGTTCATTTCTCCGCTTTTCAGCATCATTCTTGCGGAAACAGGCCCTCTCATACCGCATTTTCCGATGCGCGATGCAGCCCGAAACGTTCTTATCCGATGATATGGGGAACAAACTCCGAAAGATTGCCGGTTATTTCCGTACGGTTCTCGCGAATCCCGATTCCGGCAGGTTCTCCGCCCACAACCCACGATCCGATGACCGGATAGCGGCCGGAATAAGCCGTCGGCTCCACATACTCCTGATAAACATACGCTCCCTTATTGTAGTCGCCTTCCGTTTCAGCCAGACGCACCCGCTCTTCCCAATTTCTGATTTCAAGCACACTCACATTATGCCCTTCGCGCGAATACACGGGCTTCTTGCAGAACAGACCGCTTTCGGGGCGTGAAAGATAGCAAGGGAGAACATAAGGCGAATCCGGAAACAGGTCGAAAAGCACCTTCAATATGGCTTTGTTCGACATCAGCAGCTTCCAGACCGGCTCCACCCACTGCACATCGGCCAGGCAGCCGTCGGCACTCTCATCAACCATCCACTCCCACGGATAGAGCTTGAAGCAGCGTTTCACCCGCTCGCCGCTCGGATCATAGAAACACCCGTCGCGCAAGTCAAGCGAATTCATGTCAAGCACCCGTGTAGAGAATCCGGCTTCCATGGCCGTGCTCGCCAGATATTGCAGCGTGCCTGTATCTTCATGGTCATCCAGCGCGCCTGCAAAATGAATCTCGCTTCCCGCAGGAAACATGTCTTTCCACGACTGCACCAGACCCTCGTGTATGCCATTGTACTGATCGCTTGCAGGAAACAAATCTTCCTTCCATTGCCACTGGATAACGGATGCTTCAAGCAAGGATGTCGGCGTGTCGGCATTGAATTCAAGAATCCGGGGAACGCCCGACTTGTCGACAAGGAAGTCAAACCGGCCGTACAGGCTCAGTTCGTCTTCATCCCACGAACGGCGGATCCGCTCACAGATTTCCGGCGGGAGCTGCAAGATGCGCTCCATAAACTCAGGCTGGTCGTTCAAGATATACTCCACCGCATCGCAATACATACGATAGGCTTCCGCCGTAGCCGTTTCCAGCATCTCCACTTCGTTTGAGGACAGGCGATAACAGGCTTCCTCGCGCCAATAGTCACCATGAAAGTCAAAGCCCAACGCTTCGATCTTTTCCCGGTATCCCGGTCGGGGTGCTACAAAAACACGTTCCATTCACTCCCTCCCCTTATGCATGAATACCCGAAGAACGGCGGCTCGTTCCAAACACACGTCCGCTCGACTTTGACTTGGCCGATGACGAAGGGGCCACCTTGACATTCGACGGAGGATTCACTCTCGTACCGCTGGCATCAGTCCACGATCCGGACTGGGGATAATAATAATGTGTGCTCGTCAGTCCGTTCATCGCCGAAGGCATCAGCGCCCAGCGCATAAGCATTGCATTATAAATCCAGCTGTTGCCCTGCGAATCACGGTATTCTTCCTTATCCTCCGGATTCTCAGGAAGTTCGGTTTTCTGCGTGCAGCCTGCCAGTGCCATGAGGCACATCGCCGCTATCAAAAAATGTCGCTTGTCCATATACTTTGTTCTTTGCCGCCAAATATAGCACAAAAAAGCGAAAGAAGACACACACCGGCAACCATAACATCATAAATTTCCGTATTTTTGCAATAACGAACAGTAACTAACTATAAACCACAGAAGACTATGACAGAAAACAGCACATCTAATTTGTCGAAGGTCTTTTTCACAAGCTTCCGCTGCAAACCGGACGAAGGCCCGGCCGACAAGCTGAAAAGACTGATAAAGGCAGCAGGATTCGACCGGATAGACATGGACGGAAAGTTCGCTGCTATCAAGATGCACTTCGGCGAGCTGGGCAATTTGAGCTTTCTCCGGCCCAACTACGCACGCGCCGTTGTAGACATGGTGAAACAACAAGGCGGCAAACCGTTCCTCACCGACTGCAACACCCTTTATCCGGGAAGCCGGAAAAACGCCATCGAGCACTTGTATTGCGCATGGGAGAACGGATTCACTCCGCTTGCTGCAGGATGCCCTGTGATTATCGGCGACGGACTGAAAGGAACAGACGACATCGCAGTTCCCGTAGCCGGCGGAGAATATGTGAAAGAAGCCAAGATCGGCCGTGCCATTATGGATGCAGACATCTTCATTTCGCTGACGCACTTCAAAGGACACGAAATGACCGGATTCGGCGGAGCAATAAAGAATATAGGAATGGGATGCGGATCAAGAGCCGGGAAAAAGGACCAGCACTGCAACGGCAAACCCATCATAAACGACGAACTTTGCCGGGGATGCAAGAGATGTATGCGCGAATGCGCGAACAACGGACTTGTTTTCGATGAAGAGAGAAAGAAAATGTCCGTGAATGCAGAGAACTGTGTAGGATGCGGACGATGCATCGGCGCCTGCAATTTCGATGCCATCGACTTTGCGCAAAACGCCGCCATCAAGGAACTGAACTGCCGGATGGCCGAATACACCAAAGCCGTGGTCGACGGCCGGCCGAATTTCCACATATCACTGGTATGCGATGTTTCACCGACATGCGACTGCCACTCGGGAAACGACACGCCTATCATACCGGACGTAGGCATGTTCGCCTCATTCGACCCGCTGGCTCTTGACCAGGCATGCGTGGATGCCTGCCTCAAACAGACTCCCCTGCCCGGAAGCCAGCTCACGGATGAAATGGCTGCTCCGCATTTCCATGACCGGCACGACCATTTCTGCAACACCAATCCGAACACCGAATACCAGACCTGCCTGGCTCATGCAGAAAAAATCGGACTCGGAAACAGGAAATACGAGCTGATAAACGTAAAATAAAACAGCAAAGGCGCAGAGCATCTCCGGCATCATCAAACGCCGCTTATGCTCTGCGCCTTTTATCTTCGTTCGAAGCAGCCCGGCAATGTCAGTCCTCCGTTGCCGCTTTTTTCATTTTAAGCTCATAAAGGTCGCTGCGGCGGTCGCGCAAATTACGCACGCTTCCGTAGGTATGCAGCTCGCTCAGCAAATCAAGGTCAACATCCGACACAAGAATCATTTCCGTGTTCGGAGTCGCTTCGGCACGCTTTCCGTCGGTAGGGAAAGCAAAGTCACACGGTGTAAACACACCCGACTGGGCATATTGGATGTCCATGTTGTGCACGCGCGGCAAATTGCCCACGCTGCCGGCAATCACGACAAAGCATTCGTTCTCGATGGCGCGGGCCTGAGCGCAGACACGCACACGCGAATATCCGTTCTGTGTATCGGTAAGGAAAGGAACAAACAGAATCTGCATGCCCTGGTCGGCCATCAGACGAGAAAGTTCAGGGAACTCCACATCATAACAGATAAGCACGCCAATCTTCGCGCAGTCCGTATCAAAAGTCTGCACACGCTTGCCTCCGCTCAGGCCCCAGCTCTTCACTTCGTCGGGAGTGACGTGAATCTTCTCGTACATCTCGTATGTTCCATCGCGGCGGCAAAGGAAACCAACATTATAAAGCCCGTTATCCTCCTTCACATACGGCATGCTTCCGGTAATGATATTGATATTGTGCTTGATGGCCAGCGTGACAAAACGGTCGCGCACTTCCTCCGTGTACTGAGCCAGTCCGCGTATAGACTGCGCTTCGCCCAGGTTGTTGAACTTTGCCATCAGCGGAGCGTTGAAATATTCGGGGAAAAGCACGAAATCGCTCTTATAGCCCGAAACCGCATCAATGAAGAATTCAACCTGCTCGAACACATCGTCAAGCGTCTGGTATGAACGCATCTGCCATTGAACCAGTCCGACACGCACCGTCGTCTTCTTGTCCACGTATGAATCTGTGGGAGGCTGATAATAGATGTTGTCCCACTGAAGCAGCGTGGCGCAATGCTTTGACTCTTCATCATTAGGCAAATAGTTGCGCATCACCCGGCGGACATGAAAATCGTTTGAAAGCTGGAAAGTCAGCACCGGATCATAAATCTCGCGCGAGCGTACTTTCTCGATGTATTCTTTCGGACGCATCTTGTCGGCATACTTGTAATAATTGGGGATACGTCCGCCGAACATGATTGCCTTCAGATTCAGCGTTTCGCACAACTCCTTGCGATATTCATACATACGGCGGGCCAGACGCAGGCCGCGGTACTCGGGATGAATGAACACTTCGATGCCGTAAAGGATATTCCCCTTCGGGTTATGCGTGTTGAAGGTTTCGTTTCCTGTCACTTTCGCGTAGGTATGATCGCCTTTCACCATGTCGTAGTCGACGATGATAGACAGCGCACAGCCAACGATCTTACCGTCGACAACGGTCACAATCTGCCCTTCCGGAAAGATGTCGATCAGTTTCTGGATCTGTTCACGTGTCCAGAACACGTCTTTGTCCGCATAGACACGGGTGAACGACTGGGCCAGCTGGGCATAGTCGTCCATCTGAAGGTTGCGGACCTCTACTTTGTTGATTTTCGTAATTTTATTTTCCATTTGTATATCTGACAATTACTTCATTCCCCTTGCCTTGAAAATACGTTCCTTTGCCTCGTTGATAGCCTGCATCTTCTCTTCGGCAGCCTTACGGATGTCGTCCCCCAATGCAGCCACCTTGTCCGGATGATGCTTCAGCACCAGCTTGCGGTAGGCGGAACGCACTTCGTCGTCAGTTGCCGAAGGGGATACCTCCAACACTTTATAGGCTTCGTCAAGCGAGTTTCCGCCCAGGCTGAGCATCGAGTCCACATCCTGCATATTGAGCCTCATATACATGGCCACTTCCTTCAGGGCATCTACTTCCTGCACGCATACATTGCCGTCCGCCTGAGCGACTTTAACCAGAAAGTCAAGCAGTTGCAGTCTTTGTTCGTAAGTAAGATTAGCCGCGATCTGCGCTCCACAGTCACGGATGGTATTTTTAAAAGCCAACGGGTCTGTACGCTCCATCTGCTTGCGCTGCTCGAACAGATTCAGCAGGATGCGCTCCCCTTCGTCAACGGCAGCTTCTCCGAAATTCATGCGGAGGAACTGGCGCACGTATTCCATTTCGCTGTGCATGATGCGTCCGTCCGCACGGATAATGTATGAAGACATGACAAGCATGGAAAACAGAAAACTGTTCCGCTGCCCCATGTATACATTATCCTGTGAATAACCGTCCTGCGCAGCCTGCGCATCTCCGGCCTTGTCAAACAAGGAGCCGATGGCAAATCCGGCCAAAGCCCCAAGCGGTCCCATCGTCATGAATCCCATGATACCGCCAATCCATTTTCCGTATTTCATAACCTGTTTATTTAGATATCCGTTTCATTCCACTCCAAACAGCGTGCATACCTGAGCCTGGCTCACCTTGACCAAATCGGCCGGAGCCAGCTTCACCTGCAGCCCGCGTATGCCTGCACTTACATATATATAAGGATAGTCGTTGCACGTATGATGAATATAAGTAGGGAAATGTTTCTTCATGCCGATGGGAGAACAGCCTCCGCGAATGTATCCCGTAAGCGGCAGCAGCTCTTTCACCGGAATCAGATCACATTTCTTATTGCCGGACACTTTGGCCGCCAGCTTCAAATCAATTTCATGCTCTCCGGGAATTACACAAACGAAATAGCCAGACTTGTCGCCATGAAGCACCAACGTCTTGAACACCTGTTCGATGTTTTCCCCCAGCGTGGCTGCCACGTGGATGCAGCTCAAATCATTTTCGTCCACTTCATACGGCACCAGCTCATACTTTATTTTGTCCCTGTCCAGCAACCGGGCAGCATTTGTCTTTGCAATCTTTTCTTTTGACATCGTTCTTCTGTTTTTTTATTTCTTTGACCATTCGAGTTCTTCCTTCAGGAACTGGGAAGTATATCCCTTCCCCGATGCGGCCACTTCTTCCGGAGTGCCGCAAACAAGCAGCTGTCCTCCGCCTTTTCCGCCTTCCGGACCCATATCGATAACATAGTCTGCCATTTTAATGACATCCAGGTTATGCTCTATGACAATCACCGTATTGCCCTTGTCGACCAGACGGTCAAGCACGCTCATCAGCACACGGATATCCTCGAAGTGCAGTCCGGTTGTAGGTTCGTCAAGAATATACACCGTTTTTCCCGTATCACGCTTTGAAAGCTCTGTGGCCAGTTTCACGCGCTGGCTCTCCCCTCCCGACAATGTAGTGGAAGGCTGCCCCAGCCTGATGTAGCCCAGCCCGACTTCCTGAAGCACCTTTATCTTATTGAGTATCTGAGGAACGTTTTCGAAGAACTCAACGGCGCGGTTGATGGTCATGTCAAGCACATCGGCGATTGACTTTCCTTTGTAACGCACTTCCAGCGTTTCGCGGTTATACCGCTTGCCATGGCATACTTCACAAGGCACAAACACGTCGGGAAGAAAGTTCATCTCAATCGTCTTGTACCCGTTTCCGCCACAAGCCTCACACCGGCCTCCCGACACATTGAAAGAAAAGCGTCCCGCCTTATAACCGCGGATTTTAGCTTCGGGCAGACCGACAAACAAGTTGCGGATGTCAGAAAACACACCGGTATAAGTGGCCGGATTCGAACGGGGGGTACGCCCCAGCGGCGACTGGTCGACATTAACCACCTTGTCAACATATTCCAGCCCCTCGACGGCATCATACGGCAAGGGATCCTGCAACGAGCGGTAAAAATGCTGCGACAAAATGGGCTGCAACGTATCGTTGACCAGCGTAGACTTTCCGCTTCCCGACACCCCGGTCACGCAAATCAGCTTTCCCAGAGGAAACTCCACGTCCACACCTTTCAGGTTATTGCCTTTCGCCCCTCTCAGCCAAACGGACTTGCCGTTGCCTTTCCGCCGCTGGGCGGGAACCTCAATCTTCATCTTCCCGTTCAAGTATTGCGAAGTCAGCGTGTCCTTCTCCAGCATCTCCCGGGGCGTTCCGGCAAACACCACTTCACCTCCCAGACGTCCGGCTTTCGGGCCCATGTCCACCACATAGTCGGCCGCCAGCATCATGTCCTTGTCATGCTCTACGACAATAACCGTATTTCCCAGGTCGCGAAGCTCCTTCAGCGAATTGATAAGACGGATATTGTCGCGCTGGTGCAGACCGATGCTCGGTTCGTCGAGGATATACAGCACATTCACGAGCTGCGATCCGATCTGCGTGGCAAGGCGGATGCGCTGGCTCTCTCCTCCCGAAAGGCTGACGGAAGAGCGGTTGAGCGACAGGTAGTCCAGCCCCACGTCAAGCAAGAATTTCAAGCGCGTGCGTATCTCCTTCAGAATCTCGGAAGCGATGATCCGCTGCTTGTTGTCGAGAAATTCTCCGACATGGCAAACCCATTCATAAAGGTCGCTGACATCCATCGAAGCCAGCTCATAAATATTCTTGTCATGGATGCGGAAATGAAGCGCTTCCTTATTCAGACGCGCCCCGCGGCATTCCGGACATACAGCCGTCTTGGCAAACTGGTCGGCCCATTTCTGCGCGGTAGCCGAAGCATCCTTGTCCTGCATCATCTGGATATACTTCACGATTCCTTCGTAAAGGACAAAATAGTCGGAAGTGGTATGGACAAGCGAACTTTTGATTTTCAGACGCTCATCACAGCCATACAGTATTTCATTGACGACATCCTCAGGCAACTCGCTCACAGGAGTCTTCAGCGTAGCCTCATAACGCTCCAGCAGAGCCTCGATCTGCCAGAAAATCATCGTATTCTTGTACTTTCCCAAAGGCGCGACGGCTCCTTCGTACACCGAAAGCGAACGGTCGGGTATCACCTTGTCCACATCAATCAGATTCACATAGCCCAGTCCCTTGCAGCGCGGGCACGCACCTTGAGGCGAATTGAACGAAAAGTTATGCGGAGCAGGCTCGCGATACGAAAGCCCCGTCACCGGACACATCAGGCGTTTGCTGTAGTGCCGCACACTTTCGGTCTGCGCATCCAAAATCATCAGCAGTCCGTCCCCCTGCTGCATGGCAGTTGCCACGCTCTGCTTCAGGCGCGTTTCATCCTGTCCGTTCACCGCCATCTTGTCTATCACCACTTCGATGTCATGGTTCTTGTAGCGGTCGAGCTTCATCCCGTGAACGATTTCTTTCACCTCTCCGTCCACACGCACGTAAAGATACCCTTTCTTCCGCACCTGCTCGAAAAGCTCCTTATAGTGTCCCTTGCGCGTACGGACCAGCGGAGCCAGAATGAAGATTTTCCGTCCCTTATAGTCGCGGTGTATCAGATCAAGAATCTGCTCTTCGGTATATTTCACCATTTTTTCGCCCGACAGGTATGAATAAGCCGTTCCGGCACGGGCAAACAACAGACGCAGATAGTCATAGATTTCGGTGGTTGTTCCTACGGTAGAGCGGGGGTTCTTGTTTGTTGTTTTCTGGTCGATGGAAATCACCGGACTCAGCCCGGTAATCTTGTCCACATCCGGACGTTCCATACCTCCCAGAAAATTCCGCGCATAAGCAGAAAACGTTTCGATATAGCGCCGTTGCCCTTCCGCGAAAATCGTATCGAAAGCCAGCGACGACTTGCCGCTTCCGCTCAATCCCGTAATAACCGTCAGGCTGTTACGGGGTATGGCCACATCAATGTTCTTCAGATTATGTACGCGTGCCCCTTGCACGTCTATCGTTTCCGTTCCTTCAATCATATCCTCAGTCTGTCTTTTATATCCGTGCAAAGATAGAGATATTTCAGAGCACCCGTATCAAAAAGTCCGGTGTTTTTTATCGTTCCGCATTTGCTTTTGTCCGTTTTCTTCTCCTCTCCGGAATTTTCCGCCAAATGCCAGCACATATTTTACAGTCCAGCGCGTGAACCGTACGGTTCAAGTGCTGGACTATACGGACCACATGGCTGAACCGTACGGTTCACCTGCTGGACCATAGAAACCGGGCCGTATGCGGCACAAGTCCGCTGCCATCTCCCCCGATTGATTTTATCGTTTTTTTAATGCTATTTCCCCGGATATATCAGGTTTTCTTGTCAAGATAAAGAACTTTTTTGTACTTTTGCCCCATGACAAACCATTACAACTGAAAATGAAGTTTATACATATACTGTGCCTTTCGCTTTCTCTCACAGCAGGAAGTATCGGCGGAACGATAAAAGCCCAAACCGGAAACGGATATTTCCTGCACACCGTGGCCAAAGGACAAAGTCTTTACTCGATTGCCAACACGTATCACATCAGCGTGGACGATATCGTGCGCCTGAATCCCGGGAGCGACAAACAAATCCGCGCAGGAGAAACACTGAAGATTCCGCAGTCGGGAAACGGCTCAAATGCCGGAAAAGTGGTATTCCATACCATCCAGTCGGGAGAAACTCTCTACCAGCTTACCGTAAAATACAACGTGACGGCGCAAGCCATCTGCGAAGCAAATCCCGGACTGAGCGCAAGCAATTTCCGGACAGGACAGGTTGTATGCATTCCGGCACAAGAAAGCGCATCGGTCCCGACGGCGAAGGAAACCGCCCCTCAGCGGAAAGCGGAAGAGCAGGAATGGAAAGAGATGCACAAGGTGGAACGCAAGGAAACCATCTTCAGCATCTGCCAGAAATACGGAATCACCCAGGACGCGCTGATCGCTCTCAATCCCGACCTCAAAAACGGGAAACTGAGGCGAGGCACATTCCTGTTCATCCCCTACCCCGAATCGGAAAAGACTAAGAACGGAAACCTGCAGGCGGCGGGACCGGAACCCACCAACGAAGAACTTTTCAGAGAAAGCCAGCCGGTCGCCCAAAAGATGAATGTGGTTAAAGCGGCTGTCCTGCTTCCGTTCACCGTCAAAGAGAACGGGACAGACAAAAGCAATCCCCGAATGACCGAGTATTACGAAGGGCTGCTGCTTGCCGTAGACAGCCTGAAACGCCAGGGAATATCTTTCGACCTGTACACCTACAACACGCAGGGAAGCAAGCAGGTGATGACTTCCATACTAAACAAGCCGGTGATAAAGACAATGGACATCATCTTCGGTCCCGTAGCCCCCGAAAACATCCCTGTCGCCACCGAGTTTGCAAAGAAGAACGACATCCGGCTGGTCATCCCGTTCGAGCCCAAAGTAGACCAGGTGTTCAGCACACCGCAGATATACCAGGTCAACACGCCCCAGTCATACCTGTATTCGGAAGTATACGAACATTTCATACGCCAGTTCAGCCGGTGCAACGTGATTTTCCTTGATCCGGCAAACGGCGACAAGGAAAAGGCCGACTTCATCACCGGGCTGAAAAACGAACTTCGGAACAGCCAGGTGACATTCAAGCAGATCCAGCTCGGCAGCGCAATCGATCCCGACAAGGTTATCGGGGCAATGGACACAACCCGGACAAACATCTTTATCCCTACGTCGGGACGCAGCTCGGCTCTCACCCGCCTGCTTCCCCATCTTACGCTTGTCCGCCGCGAACATCCCGGCTTTGACATGCACTTGTTCGGCTATCCCGAATGGCAGACATACACGCAGGAGCATCTGGCATCATTCTACGAGCTGGACACATACTTCTATTCTTCTTTCTACACCAACAACCTCTTCCCCGAAGCTGTACGCTTCACCCAAAACTACCGCAGGTGGTACAGCAAAGACATGGCCAACAGCTATCCAAAATTCGGAATGCTGGGATTCGACACCGGCTATTTCTTTCTGAAGGGACTGGCGCAGGAAGGGGACGGACTGGAGAATAACCTGAGCAAAGTAAAGGTTGTCCCCATACAGACCGGGTTCAAGTTTGAACGCGTAAACAACTGGGGAGGGTTCATCAACCGGAAAGTCTTTTTCGTACACATCACCAAAGATTTCGAACTGATTAAACTGGATTTTGAATGATTGCAATGAAAAGACATATACTCCTGCTCTTTCTCACAGCAATAGGGTGTGCATGGATTCTGCCGGCGAAAGCCCAGCTGCAAGACGAACGACACAACTTTTCTATCGGAATCAATGGAGGCGTCAACGTAAGCTCGGTCAGTTTCCAGCCAAGCATCAAGCAGAGCAAGCTCATCGGCCCGGAATTCGGCGTTACCGCACGCTACATCTCTGAAAAATACTTCAAGATGATCTGCGGCATACAGGCCGAAGTGAACTTTTCGCAAAGAGGATGGAAGGAGGTGATTGAAGACGGAACGGGAGATACTTACCACCGCAACATGAACTACGTGGAGATTCCCCTGCTCGCCCATCTGGCCTTCGGAAAAGACAAGGGAAACGGCGTGCGCTTTGTCCTGAATCTGGGTCCGCAGATAGGGTTTCTCATCAGCGAAAAAGAAATCAAAAGCGCTTCGTGGAATCCATCTAACCGGCCGCAAGGAACAAACGAACAGTATGACAAGCCGGCCGACAGGAAGTTCGACTATGGAATTATCGGAGGCGGAGGCCTTGAAGTGCGCACGGGAATCGGGCACTTCATCCTTGAAGCACGCTATTACTATGGCCTGAGCGACTTCTACAACAACTCTAAAAAAGATTATTTCGGACGTTCGGGACATTCTTACATCGGCGGAAGACTTACGTACCTTTTCGATCTGAAAAAATAAACGCAAGCGGATTTCCCTCTCCCGCACAAGAAGAGAGGATTTGTCAATTCATATTTATTCTACAGCAAAACAAGTTTTCATTATGATTAAACTGATATCTTGGAATGTAAACGGACTTCGCGCCTGCTGCGACAAAGGATTCCGTGAAGCGTTCAAACAGCTCGACGCTGACTTTTTCTGCCTGCAGGAAACCAAAATGCAGGCAGGACAACTGGATCTGGAATTTGAAGGATATGCCTCATACTGGAACTATGCCGAGAAAAAGGGATATTCGGGCACTGCAATTTTCACCCGGAAAAGCCCGTTAAGCGTAACTTATGGACTGGGCATCGACGAACATGACCGCGAAGGGCGTGTCATCACACTTGAAATGGAAGACTTTTTCCTTGTCACCGTATATACTCCCAACTCGCAGGACGGACTGAAACGCCTGGACTACCGCATGACCTGGGAAGACGAGTTCAGGGCTTATCTGAAACGGCTTGATGAACAGAAGCCTGTGCTTGTATGCGGGGACCTGAATGTGGCGCACAAGGAAATAGACCTGAAAAACCCGAAAACAAACCGTATGAACGCCGGATTTACAGACCAGGAGCGCGAAAAGTTCCAGACATTGCTCGACGCCGGATTCATTGATACATTCCGTCATTTCTATCCCGAACAGACCGGCATCTATTCATGGTGGTCGTACCGGTTCAAGGCACGCGAAAAGAATGCAGGGTGGCGCATCGACTACTTTCTGGCTTCTGCACGACTGGCCGACAAGCTGGAAGGAGCCAAGATTCATACCGAAATCTTTGGCTCTGACCACTGCCCCGTAGAAGTGACTGTCAATATCTGAGCCATGAAGAACAACGGTTTCACTCTGCGCAAACGGCTGAGAAGCTTCAGATTCGCATTCAACGGAATCCGGCTGCTCGTAACCTGCGAGCACAACGCCTGGATTCACTGCTTCATAACAGCATGTGTAATCATCACCGGCTGTATCGTGAAACTGTCAGCAACCGAATGGATTGCCATCGCAATGGCTATCGGCATGGTTCTGGCGGCAGAAGCTTTCAACTCCGCAATCGAAGCACTGGCGGATGCGGTTTCGCCCGACTATAACGAAGCGATCAAGCGCACAAAAGATCTGGCAGCCGGAGCAGTACTGCTTCTGGCTATCGCCTCGGCTGTCATCGGACTGATTATCTTTATCCCCAAACTATTCTAAAGAAAATGAAACATCTGCTTTTATTCGTGGCTGCCCTTTGCATGGCAGTTTTCATGTTCGGACAAAAAATTGAAGTGACCGGAAGCCGGAAGGCTGTGCGTACATCGGGAGATGTGGGAGCTGTGCTGCTCCCGGTGGCAGGCCTCACCGCCATACTGATCAATAAAGACTGGGAAGGGCTGAAGCAGGGAGCCTTTGCCGGAATAACAACGCTAGGAGTTACTTATGCACTGAAATACGCCGTCAAAAAAGAGCGCCCGGACTGCAGCGACATGCATTCATTTCCCTCCATGCACACGTCTGTATCATTCGCCGCCGCTTCGTTCATCCAGCGCCGGTACGGATGGAAATGGGGAATCCCAGCCTATGTCGTATCAACCTACGTGGGATGGAGCCGCGTGTACGGAAAGAAACATGACTGGTGGGATGTAGCCGCCGGTGCTGTAATCGGCGCAGGCAGTTCCTACATATTCACACGCCCCTTCGCCAAGAAGCACGACCTTACCATCAGCCCCGTAGCAGGTGACGGTCATTGCGGCATCTACGCTTCACTCAAGTTCTAGCCCTCAGGGTGGTCCACTCCATACCCGAAAAGCGCAAAGTCGCCCAAACACGGATCACCGGGAAATATTTCCGACAAGGCTTCCGTTATCTTCCGCGCATTGTTCAATGAAAAGACCTGCTTTTCTGTCAGCCCCAACAGAAAAGCCACACGGCATACGTGCGTATCAAGCGGAATGACCAGCTCGGAAGGCGACAGCGTTTTCCAGATGCCGAAATCCACGTCCGAGTTCCTCCGGATCATCCAGCGGAGAAACATATTGAGCTTTTTCTGCGGACTGCGGTCGGAAACTTCAAGAAAGGCACAAAGCTTCTGCATCGGATTTCCGGTGAAATCCGACAGAGCATCCTCCAGCGTCCTTCCCGACGCATACACTTCATAGAGCTTCTCAAAATAAAGACGGAATCCAGCATAAGAAATCATCCGGTAAAAGCTTCGCGGATCGGAACCCCTGAAATCATCTCTCCACCTTCCCGACAGCACATATTCCAACGGACTATGCCCCATCATCCCGTCCAGCCGCTCGGATACCCTCAGAATCTGCCTGCGATTGCCGAAACTCAGCACAGCCGTAAGCAATCCGCTGATTTCAATATCCTCTTTCCGCGAATACCGGTGAGGAAACTGCACCGGATCAGAAACAATGAACGCGGCCTGATGATATTGCCGCGCCCATTCTTTCAGTTTTTTCTCCGTATCATTATCCATCAATTGAAATAATAGAGGAAAGTGGCGATTCCTTCCAGCGCCTTCTTTTTCTGATCCTTGATTTCAATAGAGAACTTGATTTCTGCTTTTGCCACACCGCGCAGGTTAACCAACGAATGCAGTTCGGCTACCAAACGCACACTCTGTCCGGAAAGCACAGCCTGCCCGAACCTCATCTTGTCCATTCCATAATTAACCATCATCTTCAGGTTATTCACCTCGATGATCTGATTCCACAGATAAGGAAGCAGTGAAAGCGTCAGATACCCGTGCACAATCGTGCTCTTGTAAGGGCTTTCCTTCTCCGCGCGTTCCACATCCACATGAATCCACTGGTGATCCAGTGTAGCGTCAGCAAACTGATTAATACGCTCCTGGGGTATCTCCAGCCAATCAGAAATTCCGATTTGTTTACCCAGCAATTGCTCAAACTCTTCGTACGAATTTACAACCACTTTCTCCATATAATCTTATTTTTAGTCACAATTTCAAGACAAAGATAATCAAATCTATCCTTATTGTAACGGATAATTTCTAAATAAAATATCTTATTTTTCCTTATTCTTTGAATATTTTTCGTATTTTCTCTTCATAAAATAAAAGTAAAGAGTGCAGAAAACAGAAAAAAACAAAGATTGAGCAGCCCCGACAGGAACAAGGGCTTACCACCTCGCCATACGGGAAGGCGATCCGTGCCACGAGCATCCCAGACAGAACACTTCTGAAAGGTCATACCCATCAAGAGTTTCTTCCGGATTTTTCGGAACAACCGTCCCGTCTGAAGTTACATACACCAAACGGCGCTCACCCTTTTCATTCTTGACATAGACCGACGGGATCTTACATTGCGGACAAAGCTTCTTCTTCATATTGACAAATTAAAAACAAGGCTGCAAAATTAAGGAAAATCCGCACAACCGCAACCATCCGACGAAATTAAAAGCGTACAAATGCAACCCGGTTGTTATTGCGGTCCGACGCGGACAGGATGATGACAAAATTCCTACCTTTGCATCAGAAAACAAAAAAAGAACCGTCGATATGTCACACGAAAACCATCATCTGCACGAGCATCACCACCATGCTCCCGCCTCACTCAGCACAGTGTTCATCCTGTGCATCATACTGAATCTTCTGTTCGTCCTCATCGAAGCAGGAGTGGGTTTCGGATACAACTCACTGGGACTGCTTTCGGATGCCGGACACAACCTGAGCGACGTATTCAGCCTGCTGCTTTCGCTGTTTGCCATCCAGATGGCGAAACGCCACGGCAACAAACATTTCACCTACGGATACAAGAAAAGCACCGTGCTCGCTTCGCTGGCCAACGCCATCATCCTGCTCATAGCCGTGGGATGTATCCTGATAGAAAGCATCTACAAGCTCCGCAACCCCGAACAAGTGTCCGGAGCCGCCATCTCATGGACAGCAGGGGCAGGCATCCTCATCAACGGAATCACAACGCTGCTCCTCATGCGGAACCAAGGACACGACCTGAATGTAAAAGGCGCTTTCCTGCACATGGCGATGGACACGCTGGTTTCATTGGGGGTGGTTATTTCAGGCATTGTCATTCTTCTCACGGGATTTGTCATCATCGACACACTGATAAGCCTTGCCATAGCCTGCATCATCCTCGCATCAACGTGGAAACTGCTGAAGGAAAGCCTCTATCTGTCGCTTGACGCTGTGCCCGACTCCGTAAACCTCGACGAAATAGGAAATGCCATAACAGGCATATCAGGGATTGAAAACTGGCATCACCTCCATGTATGGGCTGTAAGCACAACAGAAAACGCGGCAACCGTGCATGTCGTCATCAAAGACGTGTCACAAATGAACGACATCAAACAACAGATCAAACACGCGCTGGCCGTAAAAGGGATCAGCCATTCGACCATTGAGTTTGAGTTTCAAGGCTGCCCGTGCTGTGACAAAGAAAACGGCTGCTTCGAGAACTGACAGGACGGACACAAAAAGGAGGTGCGCTGCAAAACGGACTGTCATCCGTTTCCAACGCACCTCCTTTTTTATGCAAGCTTCTTTATTTCAACTTTACAACCAATTCACCGTCCACTTCGCTTGTTTCAATCTTGTCTTCTCTCAGCAACCAGCCCAAGCCCAGGAACAAATCCTTGTCCGCTTTCAGTTTGGCTTCTTTCTTCAGCTGTTTCTGAGTTTTACCTTCAGTACCATTCAGTGCTTCCCAGATCTGTCCGGCAATAACACCTGCTTTTTCTTTCAACATAATTTTTTGCTTTTATATATTACAACAATTATTTTGTGTCCCGGCAAAAATAGCTAAAAAAAGCGGTCTTTGTTTCTGAAAACAAAAAAAATTTAATAAAAACGTGCGATTTGGCCAGATTATGTTACAATTTTCCTTCCTTTTCAAGGAAATCGCCCCATATCCGGGCTGCTGTTTCTATCATTTTCGGACATGGCCGCTTAGCATAATATGCGGGAGTTCTTGCTTCGGGAGTCGGAACAACCGGCTCTTTTTTCGAGAGCCCGAGCAAATCGGCGCAACGCATCGAGCCGCATTCGGACTTGAACTGCGCCGCCAGTTCCTGAACCAACGCATAATTGGCGGCCTTGCCCGCCCTGTCTGCTCCCTCAACGGCGCAACGCTCCAGCCCCGCCAGCAGAAACAGGCCGCAGGCCGCCCCGCAGGTTTCACGCATGCGCCCAATGCCTCCCCCAAAAGAGGCAGCCATATGCAGTGCCTGCTCACGGGTAAAGCCGTACATGTCGGCATAGGCAGCCACAACCGACTGAGAACAGTTATACCCCTCCTTAAACAAGGCGACCGCTTTCTGTATACGTTCTTCCTTTGTCATCGTCATCCGCTATTTATATGGCAACATTATTTTCAGGCTTTCCTCCAATAAATGCCTTCAAATTGCTCACCGCCAGGTCCATCAGCCGCACGCGGGCTTCATAAGTGGCCCACGCTATATGAGGAGTGATAAAACAGTTCTTCAGCCGGAGAAGCGGATTGTCTGCGTGAGGCGGCTCCGATACGAGCACATCAAGGCCAGCCGCTGCAATTGTTCCGCCAGCCAGCGCTTCGGCCAAATCCTTTTCGTTTATCAGGCCTCCCCTGCCGGTATTGATCAGTATCGCCGTAGGCTTCATCATTTTCAGACGCTCGGCATTGACCATTTCCCTTGTCTTTTCCGAAAGCGGACAATGCAGGCTTACGATGTCGCACTTGCGGAACACCTCATCAAGCGAAGGACATTTATGCACGTCGTGCGGCAGCTGCATGGCAGACTTGCGGGTATATACATGCACATCCATGCCGAAAGCCGCAGCGATGCGCGCCGTTGCACTTCCTGTATGGCCGAAGCCTATGATTCCCATTTTCTTTCCGGCCAGCTCATGCAAAGGAGCATTCCAATAACAGAAATCTTTCCGGCTGCTCCATTTGCCTTCCCTGGCCTCATCCGCATAGACATCCACACGCTGCACGATATTAAGGATATGCGAAAAAGCCATCTGAGCAACCGAATCGGTGCTGTATGCCGGAATGTTGGTCACCACAATTCCAGCTTCACGGGCAGCCTCAACATCCACCACGTTGTATCCGGTAGCCAAGACCCCGATGTATTTCAGTTCGGGCAACGAACGGAGTGCTTCCGCATCCAAAACCACTTTGTTCGTCAGAAGCACCTCTGCCCCTTTCGCACGTTCCATCAATTCGCCGGGAACTGTACGGTCGTAAACAGCCACATCACCCAGCTCTTTCAAAGCGTCCCATGACAAGTCGCCCGGATTCAAAGTATATCCGTCCAATACTACAATCTTCATAAACTAATTCTTTATCTAATTTAAGTAAGTGTGCAAAATTGAATGACATTGTCAGAAACACAGATTTTCGCAGGTTAAAAGCAGACAATCAGCGCAATCACCAGCGAAAATCCGCGTTAATCTGCATTTCTGAACAAACAGGTTTTGCATAAACTAATTCTCAACATCTACTTATAAAACTCCAATTAAAACAAGTGTTCATTTCTTATACCGTTCGCCCCATAAAGCAACCATACGGTCATTGAGCTTGGCTTCCGCCGGATTGTCCTGCGCATGCCAAAGGCGGGCCTGCTTCACTTCATCCGGCAAGAATTGCTGCTCTACAAAATGCCCTTGATAGTCGTGGGCGTATTTATAGCTTTTTCCATAGCCCAACTGTTTCATCAGCTTGGTAGGAGCATTGCGCAGATGCAAGGGAACCGGGAGGTTGCCCGTTTGCCTGACCAGTTCCAGAGCCGAGCCGATGCCCATATAGGCCGAATTGCTTTTCGGACTCGTGGCCAGGTAGACCGTAGCTTCAGCCAGCGGAATCCTCCCTTCCGGCCAGCCGATCTTCATCACGGCGTCAAAAGCAGCATTGGCCAGCAGCAGGGCGTTAGGATTGGCCAGACCGATGTCTTCCGAAGCGGAAATAACCAGCCGGCGGGCAATGAAAGCCGGATCCTCGCCTCCTTCAACCATCCGGGCCAGCCAGTAAAGGGCCGCATCCGGATCACTTCCACGAATCGACTTGATGAAGGCAGAGATGATGTCATAATGCATTTCGCCGTCCTTATCGTAGGCCAAAGGGTTCTGCTGCAGACGGCTGACCACTTTCTCGTCGGTGATGACAATCGGGTCGCCTCCATCGGCTTCCACCACCAGCTCCAGAATGTTCAGCAACTTTCTGGCATCTCCGCCCGAATAGCGGAGCATCGCGTCGCTCTCCTTCACCTCCACGTGCTTTTCCTTGAGCACTGCATCACGCTTCAGCGCATGATCGACCAGTTCCAGCAGGTCGTCTTTCTCCAATGGTTTCAGCACATAAAGCTGGCAGCGCGAAAGCAGCGGACGGATCACCTCGAAAGAAGGGTTTTCCGTGGTGGCTCCTATCAGCGTCACCACACCCGTTTCAACCGCTCCCAGCAGCGAATCCTGCTGCGATTTGCTGAAACGGTGGATTTCGTCGATGAACAGAATCGGGCTCTGCTGCGAAAAGAAACGCCCGTTGCGTGCCTTTTCAATCACGTCCCGCACATCCTTCACACCCGAAGTGACCGCGCTCAACGTGAAAAAAGGAACTTCCAGCCTGTTGGCAATGATCTGCGCCAAAGTGGTTTTGCCCACCCCCGGAGGACCCCACAATATGAAAGAAGAAATGCGGCCGGCATCAATCATTTTCCGTAAAACCGCCCCTTCACCTACCAGATGTTTCTGGCCTATATAATCATCCAGCGTCTTCGGACGCATTCGTTCTGCTAATGGTTGCGCCATAACAAGTGTCATTTAAACAATGTTCAAAGATACGGAAAGTTTCGGAAGTTTGCGTATAGACATAAAAAAAAGGCGCTTTTCACAAAGAGCCTTTTTTTAAAGTTTTCAATAGGTATTAGTTTTTTTTCTTAAGGTAAAAAGATTGTTTTCAGGATAACGTCACAAAGATGCGGTGTTTTTTTCACCTGACCAAATAAAAAAACATGTCATAAAACACATTTTGTATTTTTCTTTCGTTTTTCTTTGATTGGAGTTTTTAACTACCGCATCCGATTAGTCCAGCAAAAATAATCAATTTTTATTAAAACAGACAGCAGGTGCCGAAAAAAGTTGGGCAAAATATCCGGCATGCGGCCAAAGTTTCTTCCGCACTTTCTTTCAGCGCAAGCCGACAGACGTTTTAACATTTTTCATAAAATCCATGCCAGAATCCACAAAACTCCGACCCGGACGGCCGACAGAAATACGGTTTCCGCTGCTCCGAAAAAGCATTCTTTCCGCACAAAAGCCATCCGAAGCCTCCGGAAAGTTCATCTCCAGACTGAAAACATACACCTCCAAACTGGAGATATACATCTTCAGACTAGAGATATGCATCTCTAGCCTGGAGATACAGCTTTTCACGCAATTCATCCATTTTTCCGACAGCCGCCCGGAAGAAATCTCCCCGCAGTCCTCTCTTTTTCAGATAACGCCCGCCGGCTTCGTGCCAGGCAGAAGGCCCCGCATCCCGGACAAGGCCCCGCCGCTCCCGCATAAACTCCGCAAATCAAAAAGCTCTCCGGATTTTCCGGATATGTCACATTTTTATATTACCTTTGTATTATGATTAAACGACAACCTACAACAGCTATGACAGAAATAAACGCAACAGAAAATTCAGAGAAAAAGAGCCTGAATTTCATCGAACAGATTGTAGAAAAAGACTTGCAGGAAGGAAAGAACGGAGGAAAAGTGCAGACACGTTTTCCGCCTGAACCGAACGGATACCTGCACATCGGGCACGCCAAGGCCATCTGCCTCGACTTCGGCATCGCGCAGAAATACGGAGGCGTATGCAACCTGCGTTTCGATGACACAAACCCCACCAAAGAAGACATGGAATACGTGGAAGCCATCAAGGAAGACATCCAGTGGCTCGGATTCCAATGGGGGCACGAGTATTACGCCTCCGACTATTTCCAGCAGTTGTGGGACTTTGCCATCCGTCTGATAAAGGAAGGCAAAGCTTACGTCGATGAACAGACTTCTGAAGAAATTGCGGCACAGAAAGGCACTCCTACCCAGCCGGGAACGGAAAGCCCATACCGCAACCGCCCCATAGAAGAAAGCCTCGAACTGTTCCAGAAGATGAACAGCGGAGAAATCGAAGAAGGGAAGATGGTTCTGCGCGCCAAGATTGACATGGCCAATCCGAACATGCACTTCCGCGACCCGATTATCTACCGCGTGGTGAAAACTCCGCATCACCGCACAGGCGACAAATGGAAGGCATATCCGATGTATGACTTTGCGCACGGACAAAGCGACTATTTCGAGGGAGTAACCCACTCGCTCTGCACGCTGGAATTCGTGGTTCACCGGCCGCTTTACGATTTGTTTGTCGATTGGGTGAAAGAAGGAAAAGACCTTGACGACAACCGCCCCCACCAGTACGAGTTCAACAAGCTGAACCTGAACTATACGCTGATGAGCAAGCGCAACCTGCTTATTCTGGTCAAGGAAGGACTTGTGGACGGATGGGACGACCCCCGTATGCCTACCATCTGCGGATTCCGCAGGAGAGGATATTCGCCGGAATCCATCCGGAATTTCGTCAACAAGATCGGCTATACCACCTACGATGCGCTGAACGACTTCGCGCTGCTGGAAAGCGCCGTGCGTGAAGACCTGAACGCACGAGCCACACGCGTTTCGGCGGTCATCAATCCCGTAAAGCTGGTTCTGACCAACTACCCGGAAGACAAGGTGGAAGCGATGGAGGCTGTCAACAATCCGGAAGACCCGGACTCCCCGACGCACACGATCGAGTTTTCGCGCGAGCTGTGGATCGAACGCGAGGACTTCATGGAAATTGCTCCCAAAAAGTATTTCCGCATGACCCCGGGTCAGGAAGTAAGACTGAAAAATGCATATATCGTAAAATGTACAGGCTGCAAGAAAGACGAGAACGGAAACATCACGGAAGTCTATGCAGAATATGACCCGAACACCAAGAGCGGCATGCCCGAAGCAAACCGCAAGGTGAAAGGCACGCTCCATTGGGTAAGCTGCAGGCATTGCCTGAAAGCGGAAGTAAGACTCTACGACAGGCTCTGGAAGGTGGAGAATCCGCGCGACGAAATGGCCGCTATCCGCGAGGCAAAGAACTGCTCCCCGCTGGAGGCGATGAAGGAGATGATCAATCCGGAATCGCTCAAAGTGCTGACCGAATGCTATGTAGAAAAATACCTGGCCGACGTCAAGCCGCTTGACTATCTCCAGTTCCAGCGGATCGGATACTTTACGGCAGACAAGGATTCCACACCGGAACACCTGATTTTCAACCGGACCGTTTCACTGAAAGACACGTGGAGCAAGCTGAATAAATAAGGAAACTTAAAAAAAGCGCACAGGCTGAAAATAACATTTCGCCTTGTGCGCTTTTTTCTTATCTTTGCGTATATATCAATTTATCACTAATACATAAAACTATGTCGAAGACTGCTTTTAAAGGAAACCCTGTCACACTGGCGGGTAAATTTGTAGAAAAAGGGGCTGCCGCCCCCGCGTTCTCTCTGGTAAAAGGAGATTTGGGAAACTTCACCCTGGAAGATATAAAAGGAAAGTATGCGCTGCTGAACATTTTTCCCAGCATGGACACCGGCGTATGCGCCACCTCTGTACGGAAATTCAACAAGCTGGCTGCTGAAATGCCGAACACTGTCGTGCTGGCTATCTCAAAAGACCTGCCGTTTGCACAGGGACGCTTCTGCACCACCGAGGGCATCGAAAACGTAATCCCTCTGTCGGATTACCGCTACACTTCCGACTTCGGAGAAAAATACGGCGTGCTGATGACTGACGGACCGCTCTGCGGACTGCTGGCCCGCGCCGTTGTTGTAATCAGCCCGGAAGGACAGATTGTCTACACGCAACTGGTTCCCGAAATCACCGAAGAGCCGGACTATGAAGCGGCATTAGCTGCCATCAAATAGGGATATTCAAGAAATAGTATAAAATTAGCCAACG